>JAYSFT010000022.1:0-25713 GCA_041913245.1 Rhodospirillaceae bacterium
TGGAACCCGAACGTGTAACTTAAATGACAGCGCGATTCACTATGACACTACGGAGAACAGCCCGATTGGGCGCGATTAATCCCGCTGTGTGCCCAAAAATACACTCCCACATGGCCGCCTCGTGCCGCGAGACGCCCGCCTCCGATGAATTTTATTTTATAGTTGAACCATTCCTTAGGCAACTTTGATTTATGTTTAAAACAATTGAGCGATCGAAGCTCGCGCGACGGTGAACCGTGTCCAGCCGCGTAACAGAACTATGGGTGGGCTTTAAGGACGGGAAACGACCGCCGTGGCCTCGATCTCGATCTTGGCTTCCGCTTCCATCAACCCTTTGACCTCGATCACCGACATGGCGGGAAAGTGCTTTCCCACCACCTCACGATAAACCGCGCCAATCTCCTTCAGATTCGAGACATATTCGGTACGTTCGGTGACAAACCAGGTCATCCGGGCGATGTCCGTGAGCTTGGCGTCGGCGGCTTCCAGCGCTTCGCGGATATTGATCAGGGTCTGGCGGAGCTGGCCGACAAGCCCCTTCTCGATGAAGGCGCCGTCCTTCCAGCCGATCTGGCCGGCCAGGAAGATCAGATCGCCGCGCGCGACGACCGCGTTCGAGTAGCCCTTGGGCGCGGGCCAATGCGGCGGATTCATCAACCTGATCATTGCAGCCATATATCCTTACACGCGGCCCGCGCGGCGGGCGCCGCCACATAGTTTAAACATAAAGAGATTTGCCTGAGGCGACAAGGATATCTCGCCGCGCGGGGCGTTTAGGCGAGACCGATGACGGCGAGTTCGCGCGCGAGGGCCGCGCCCTCCTCGTCGCTCAAGGCCGCCTGGCGCAGATGCTTCATCTTGGCGGCCGCATCGCGATCCTCGACGAGGCGCCGGTATGCCGCCATCAGCGTTTCGAAGTTGCGCATGCCGCGTTCGTGCGTGCCGCCGTAACCCTTCACCAGGCGCTGGCAGACCACGAGTTCCACGGCGAGATCGTAGTTCTTTGCCGCCGCTTCGGCGGCCGTCGACAGCCATGCATCAATAGCGGCCATTTCCCTTTCGAACCGCAGGGAGCTGCGGCGGAAACGGCCCATACGCGCGACGATAAAGAGGGTGAGAAACCCGCCGAGGTTGGTGGTCGTGACGCGGCGGCCATGGCCGAACAAGCGGCCAAATATCGCGCGCAACCAGGCGCTGCGTAGAACGAAGCGTCCGAGACCGGCCGGCAGCGCGTCGCAGAATTCCTCGACGCGCGGATGCATGAACTCCGAAACGCCGACGATTTGACCCGGCGCGGCGCGCACCTCGTCACGCACACGGTCAAAGCGCGTCCGGCGCGTCTTGAGATCGGCAACGCGGAAGACGTCTTCAAAGGTCATCCAGAGCGCCAGATGGCGCGCCGCCTCCTGTGTGAGGCCCCAACCTTTACGGGCGCCCCCGAATTGGCGATCGGTCGCGGCCAACCCGACGAGACGGCCAAGATATTCCTCGCCGTAAGCGATGTCCTGATAGTCGACGACCTTGCGAAGACCATGGGCGGCGATGTCCAGGACTTCGGCCGGCAGAAGTCTTGCGGCGCTTTCCAAGAGCGCGCGGCCGGCGGGCGATGCGCCTTGGACGGCGCGCGCCGTATCCTGTTGCTTCGCGGGGACCGCGGCTTGCGCGTTTTCATATCCGGCCGCGAAGGCCGCGAGATTGCTTTCGCGCGCGCGGGCGTCGGCCTTGACGACGTCTTCATAGGCTTGGCGCGCGAACGGCAGCGCGCCGGAGCCGGCAATGGCGCCGAACAATACGGCGCTGATCACGCTGCCCTTCTGACGCGCGATCTCCTCCATATCAAACAGCAACGTCGATTTCGCCTGAGCGGCGGCGGCTTCCAGAATCTGCGCACTGTCCGCGCGCCCGTCGCCCATCGCGCTCTTTTCGCTGATGGCATAAATACGGTGAGACGAGGCAATAAGGGCGGTACGATCCGGCGTCACGAGCCCGCGGATCATGGCGCGGCCCGCTTCCATCAGTTCCGCCGCGACAACGAGATCGACGTTGCCGGGCACCGGCATCAGCGCGAGTACCGGGTCCTTGCCCGCGGCGCGCGCGGCCGCTTCCGGGAAAAGCTCGATGTAATAGATCGTCGCGCCGGTGCGCTGGGCGACACCCTGGACAGACGTGCCTTGCACGACGTAGCCGGAATGTTCGGCCGCCTCGATCAGCCAGTCGGCCAATGTGCCGCCGCCCTGCCCGCCGAGCGCCATGACCGCGATCGTGATCGGTTTTTGCGTATTCATCGCGCTAGACCGCGTAACGCGCGCGGCGCGCGGCGGCGTGACGCTGCAGCCAGCCGATGATGCCACCACGCACTTTCGCGCGCGCACGGTCCCACCAGGTCGGATTGAACACGATGTCGGCGCGGTAGAAGGACGGGCACAGAACGGCGGCATGCGCCGTTTCGCCGCAATGACCGCAACCGACGCAGTCATTGTTCACGGCCGCGACCGGATCGCGGCGGAGCGGATCGGGATTGTCCTTGATGGTAAGCGACGGGCAGCCCGAAAGGCGGATGCAGCTATGATCGCCGGTGCAGGTGTCGGCATCGACGCCAAAGCGCTCCCTCACCACACGCTCGCCGCTCTTGATCCGCTTTGCGATCTGCGGCTTCACGCGGCGCTGTTTGTTCAGCATACATTCGGATTCCGCGACGATGACTTTCGGCCCCTTCTCTTTTGTGGTCAGAGCTTGCTTCAGCGTGTCGCGCATCGCTTGAAGGTCGTAAGTCCGCACGACTTTCAGCCAATCGACGCCGATATTGCGGATGGCGCGGGCGATGGGATGATTTGTGCTGCGCGACTTGTTCGACGCGCGCGACGACAAGATGTCCTGACCGCCGGTGGCGGCGGAGTAGTTGTTATCGACCACCACGAGCAGATTGTCGGTTTTATTGAAGACCGCGTTGCCGACGCCGCTGGTCAGGCCGTTATGCCAGAAGCCCCCGTCGCCCATCATGGAGATGGTGCGCTTCTTGGCCGCCGGGTCATTGAGGGCGGACGCCCCGGACCAGCCGAGGCCGTACCCCATCGTCGTATTGCCGATATTGAAGGGCGGCAGAATGGAGAAGAGGTGACAACCGATGTCGCAGCTCACATGATGTTTGCCGAGTTCCTTCTCGACCAGGCGCATGGCCGTGAATACCGGGCGCTCCGGGCAACCGGTGCAAAGGCCGGCGGGACGCGGCGGCACCACCTTGCTCAAGTCAGGCGTATTCGCGATGGACGACGGACGTTGCGGGCGGTCACCAGCGAGGTGCGGCGCGTATTTCCCGGTGAATTTGTCGAAGCCGTCGATCATGGCCTGGCCGGTATATTCACCGGCGCGCGGCAACACCTCCTTACCCACCACGCGCGTCTGCAGATCGGCGCGGCGCAGGATGGTGTTCAACTCGTGTTCAATGAATTCCGGCTGGCCTTCCTCGACCAGAAGCACCGCCTTCTTGTCGGCGCAGAAACCCACGACCTCGCGGTCGATCAGGGGATAGGTGACATTCAGGACATAGATCGGGATCTTACTTTCCCCAAAGCTGTCCGAATGACCGCGCATCTCCAGTGCACGGATCAGCGTATTATAAAGACCGCCCTGCACGATGATCCCGACGTCGCCGGCCGCGCCGCCCAGGAACTCGTTCAACTGATGTTTTTTTATGAAGTCCACGGCGGCGGGCCAGCGCTGATTGATCTTCTCGTGTTCATGCAGATAGTTCGCCGGGGGCAGAACGATGCGGTTGACGTCACGCACCGGGTTTTCCATGGCGTCCTTCAACCCGAACGCAGGACGCATGTTGTCCTTGGCGATGAACCGGCCGTAGACGTGGCAAGCGCGCACGCGCAGCTCGAGCATGACCGGCGTGTTCGATGCCTCCGAAAGCTCGAACGCCTTTTCAACCGCGTTGACGATGGACGTGAGGTTCGGACGCGGGTCCAAAAGCCACATCTGCGACTTCATGGCAAAGGCATGCGTGCGTTCCTGCATGATCGAGGAACCTTCGCCGTAATCTTCGCCGACAATGATGACGGCGCCGCCTTTGACCCCGCCGGAGGCGACGTTGGCCAAGGCGTCCGAGGCCACGTTCGTGCCGACGGTGGACTTCCAGGTGACGGCGCCGCGCAGGGGGTAATTCACCGAGGCCGCCAGCATCGCCCCGGCGGCGGCCTCGCTGGCGGAGGATTCAAAATGAATGCCCAGTTCTTCCATGATCTCGCGGGCGTCGGCGAGAACGTCCATCAGGTGCGAGATGGGCGAACCTTGATAGCCGCCGACATAAGACACGCCCGCCTGCAACAAAGCCTTGGTCACCGCGAGGATGCCCTCGCCCCGGAATTCGGCGCCCGCGCCGATTCGAAGTTGCTGGACTTCCTTCGCGAATGACCGCTCTGCCATGAGGGCCGCTCCTAGCCCGGAACCAACGCGAGAACCCGCAACGGACTGCCCGACCCATCCGCGATTTTGAGCGGCGCCGCGATGACGAACGCACCGACCGCCGGCAGAAGATCCAGATTGGCCAGGCACTGGAGCCCATAACGACCGGCGCCGTGGAAGATCGCATGGGCGGGGTAGGGCGGATTGAAGGCATGGGCTTGACCGGAATCGGTGCCGATGGTCTCGACGCCGAAACCGTGCGCATCACGCTTTTCGACAAGAAACCGCACGGCATCCGGATCCGGCCCCGGGGTATGAGGCCCGTCCGCGCCGCGATTTGTATATGCGTCGCCGGTCCGTTTTGACCAATCGGTGCGGAACAGAACCCAGCTGCGGGCAGGAATGCGCCCATGTTTCGCTTCCCAAGCTTCGATCACGGGAACGGTCAGCGTAAAATCGGGATCGGCCGCCGCTTCGGCGGAGCAATCGATGACGACCGCAGGCGCCATAAAGTCCTTGGGCGAGATCGTGTCGAGCGCGTTGTTCGGCAGGTCCTTCCCGGTGATCCAGTGAATCGGCGCGTCAAAATGCGTGCCGGTGTGCTCGCTCACCGTGAAGTTGTTCCAGTACCACGCCACGCCGCGCTCATCGTAGCGGCTGATCTCTTCGACCTTGAAACCCGAGCACTGGCCGAAATTCGGCGGAAGGACGAGCGTTGGCGTATCCGGCGACAGCGTCTGCGTGAGATCGACCACCTTGATGCCGCCGCTTGTTAGAAGCTCGGCAATCGCACCTAGTACCTTAGCACCGTTCATCGCCCCTCTCCTTTTGTTTGGCTAGTCCCGCGCCGTGAGACTCGCTGGAAAAATCATTACCAATTTCAATTGATTTTGCAATTATACAGACGCGAGAACTGCCCTGCCGACCGGGACCAATAACCGGCCCTGTCAGGGCGCTTGCGTTTTGGCTTGGCGATAGTTTAAGCGAACTTGCATGAAGTTGAGCAAACGAAAGAACGATCCGAGCGCGGAAAACTTCTCGCTCGACGATTATCCCTTCTACCTCATGACCCGCGTCATGGCGGCCTACTATAGGCTGTTGGAGGACGCGCTGAAAAAAGTGGGCGTGGATCAGCCGCGCTGGCGTGTGCTCATGATCCTCGGGGCGAAAAACCCCAGCAATATGAGCGAGCTATCCGAACGCGCGGTGATCAAGAACTCGACCATGACCCGCCTGATCCAGCGCATGCAGGCGCAAGGACTTGTCCGTAATGCAGCGCACCCAAAAGACAATCGCGTATCGGAGGTGTTCCTCACCCCGGTCGGGCGCGAGCGGCTGGCGATGGTACGGGACGTCGGCGGGCAGATTTTCCGCCGCGCCTTCGATGCCGCGACCTCGGGTGAAACCGCGGCTTTCGCGAAGACCCTGAAATCGATCCTCGGCAGTCTGACGCGGCAGTCCTTTATTTCGCCGCCGGAGCCGAAGTCCGCCAAGCGGCCCCGCGTTAGGGTTGGCCGGCGAGCAACTGCCGCGCAATAACGACTTTCTGAACTTCGCTGGCGCCTTCGTAGATCCGCAGCGCCCGGATCTCGCGGTATAGCTTTTCCACGGGAACGCCGGAGACGACGCCCAGGCCGCCGAAGATCTGGACGGCCTTGTCGATGACCTGTTGGGCGTGGTCGGTCGCATAGAGCTTGGCCATGGCGGCTTCGCGCGTGACGCGGTCCTTCCCGGAGTCCTTCGTCCAGGCGGCGCGGTAGACCAGCAGCGCGCTGGCATCCACATCGAGCGCCATCTCCGCCAAATAAGCCTGCATCATTTGCAGATCGAAAAGCGGCGCGCCGAAAAGCCGGCGCCGCGAGGAGTGCCGCAAGGCTTCGTCGAGGGCGCGGCGCGCAAAACCAAGCGCGGCGGCGGCGACGGTCGAGCGGAAGACATCCAGCGTCGCCATCGCGATCTTGAAGCCTTGTCCCGGCTCGCCGATGAGATTGGTCTTCGGGACCTTGCAGTTCTCAAAGCGCAAGGCGCCGAGCGGATGCGGCGCAACGATGTTGATCCGCTCGCTGACAAAAAAGCCGGGCGTCGCGGCATCGACGATGAAAGCTGAAAGGCCCTTTGCACCCGGCGCTTCGCCGGTGCGGGCGAAGACGCAGTAGAAATCAGCGATCCCGCCGTTCGAGATCCAGCTCTTCTCGCCGTTGAGAATATAGTGCTCGCCGTGTGCTTCAGCGACCGTGGTTATGGAAGCGACATCGGATCCCGCCGCTTTCTCCGAAAGCGCAAAGGCCGCGATCTTTTCACCCCGTGCGACCGCGGGGAGATAGGCGCCGCGCTGCTCCGGCGCGCCGAACAAGCTTATGGGGCCGCTGCCCAGACCCTGCATCGCGAAGGAAAAGTCCGCGAGGCTGGACTGATAGGCAAGATGCTCGCGTATGAGGCAAAGGCAGCGCACGTCCATGGGCCGGTTTGTGTCCGGCACGGCGTGTTTAAGCCATCCCGCCGCGCCCAGCTTGCGCACCAGGTCCTTGCAGGTCCCATCCGCGTCGCGCTCGTCGCCCTTCAGCCCATCGCCCTGGCCTTCGATCCACGCCGCGAGATCCATCGCGAATTCGCGATGCGCGTCGGTAAAAAACGGCCAGGAGAGAAAGCTGCGATCCGACATCAGTTGCCCTCGAAGGCCGGCTTTTTCTTGGCGGCGAAAGCTTCGTAGGCGCGCGTGAAGTCGCCGGTCTGCATGCAGATGGCCTGGGCCTGCGCTTCGGCTTCGATGGCGACGTCGAGGCTCATCGCCCACTCGGTATTCAGCTGGTTCTTGGTCATGGCATGAGCGAAAGACGGGCCCGCGGCCAGTGTACGCGCCATATCGCGCACCGTGTCCACCAACTGCTCGGACGGGCATAGCCTATTGAAAAAACCCCAGCGCTCCCCCTCTTCGGCGGACATGGAGCGGCCGAAGTAGAGGAGATCGGCGGCGCGGCCCTGTCCGATGATGCGAGGCAGGATGGCGCAGGCGCCCATGTCGCAGCCGGCAAGTCCCACGCGCGTGAACAGGAAAGCGGTCTTGGCGGCCGGCGTCGCGATTCGCAGATCGGACGCCATCGCGAGAATCGCTCCGGCGCCGGCGCAAACGCCGTCGACGGCCGCGATGATGGGTTGCGGGCAGCCGCGCATCGCTTTGACGAGATCGCCCGTCATGCGGGTGAAATCGAGAAGCCCGCGCATATCCATCTTGGTCAGCGGTGCGATGATGTCATGCACGTCGCCGCCGGAGCAAAAGTTGCCTTCAGCGCCCGTGATAACGATAACCTTCACGAGATCGGGCGCATAAACGAGGTCGCGGAACAGGTCGCGCAGCTCGGCGTAGGAATCGAAGGTCAGCGGGTTCTTCCGGTCCGGCCGGTTCAGCGTGATCTCACCGACGCCGTCCGCCAGCGTCCACTTGAAATGCAGCGCCTGATAGGTCGCGATCTTCCCCGAGCGGTCTCCCCCCACGCGCATCAATGCACTTCCTTCAATTTGCTCAATTGCCGCATCAAGCTTCGCACGTCACGGTCCGAGAGTGGATCAAGCATTTGATTGATCCACCCCTCGTGCGCGGCGGCGATCATCTTGAATTGACGCCGGCCAACCGGGGTCAGGCGGACATATTGAACACGGCGGTCTTTGGCGCGCCGCCGCGCGACAAGCCCATCCTTCACCAAGCGGCTGACGACGCCTGTGACATTGCCGTTGGAAACGAGCAGCCACTTGGACAACTCCCCCATGGTGAGGTCGCCCTCGCAGCGCGCAAGCGCCGCCATGACATCAAAGCGCGGCAACGTCGTATTGAACTGGGCGCGCAGCCGGTTGGAAATAAGGTTCTCGACCTTGATCGTGCAGGTCAAAAGGCGCAGCCACAGCTTCAATTTGCCGTGGTTTTCGGCAGTGCCTTCCAGCTTTTCGCTGACCTTTTGAAGATCGCGGATCACGAGACGGTCTCGCCTCCGTCGATCGGCAAGGCGTGACCGTTCATTGAGGCGTTTTCGGGCCGGCACAGCCAGACGACGGCGGAGGCGACCTCGGCCGGCGTGACCAGGCGCTTCTGAGGGTTCTTTGCCGCCAGCATCGCGCGCGCGTCGGCTTCGGGGACGCCCCTCTGGGCCCGGATATTGGCGACGGCCTGCGCCACCATGTCGGTGTCCGTGAAGTTCGGGCACACCGCGTTGACGGTGACGCCGAGGTCCGCATATTCCAGAGCAAGGGCGCGCGTGAGGCCAACGAGACCGTGTTTCGCGGCGACGTAAGCGGCAAGCCCCTTGTAGCCGATCAATCCCACCACGCTCGCCACATTGACGATTCGACCCCACTTCGCCGCGATCATGCCGGGCAGCACCGCCTGGGCGCACAAGAAAGCGCCGGTCATGTTGACCTCGAGGGTCTGGCGCCAGGTCGCAAGGTCGGTGTCCAGGAATTTGCGCGCGGGCGCCGCGCCCGCGTTGTTGATCAGAATGGCGACCGGGCCGTGCGTCTTCACGGCGCTGTCGATGGCCGCAGCCACCGCGCCGGCGTCCGTGATATCGGCGGCGGCGACATGAGCTCCCTTCAACGTGGCGGCTTTTTTCTGAAGCTTGTCGCGCGAGCGACCGACGAGGGTGAGCTTGACCCCTTCCGCCGCGAGCGCGTCGGCCACGGCGGCGCCGATCCCGCTGCCGCCGCCGGTAATAATCGCATGCCGTCCTTCGAACCCGCTTTGCATCTCGGCTCCCAATTTCCAACGGTCAATATTTTAACATTAAAATATCTATCGACCCAAGGGATATTTGAGTTCTAAAATATCGCCCGCGCCGGCTTTCCTTCGCCGGCTTGGTGATGGAGATTCGAAATGAAGATCGTTTGCGTCGGCGGCGGCCCCGCGGGCCTCTATTTCGCGATTTCAATGAAATTGCGCGATTCCTCGCATGACATCACCGTCTATGAACGTAACAGGCCCGACGACACCTTCGGCTGGGGCGTCGTGTTTTCCGATCAGACCATGACCAATCTGGCCAAGAACGACCCGGTCAGCGCGCATCAGATCGGCGACAATTTCATCCACTGGGACGACATCGACGTTCACCTGCGCGGACAGTGCATCCGCTCCACGGGCCATGGCTTCATCGGGATCGGCCGCAAGCAACTCCTGCTGATTCTGCAGCACCGCGCGCGTGACCTTGGGGTCAACCTCGTCTTCGAAACTCCGGTGGAGGATGTGGAAACGCTGCATCCTGACGCCGACCTCATCATTGCAGCCGACGGCCTGAACAGCCTGATCCGCACACGCTACGCCGCCGAATTCGGCGCCGAGATCAAACCCGCCAGGAACAAATTCGTGTGGCTTGGCACGAACAAAGTGTTCGAAGCCTTCACATTCATTTTTGAAGAAACCGAACACGGCTGGATCTGGGCGCACTGCTATCGGTTCGACAAGGACACATCCACCTTCATCGCCGAATGCAGCAAGGACACTTGGGACAAGTTCGGCTTCGAGCATATGTCCAAGGAAGACACCAGCGCGACGCTGGAGCGCATTTTCGCGAAATATCTGGATGGTCATAAACTGATGTCCAACGCGAATCATATCCGCGGCTCGGCGTGGCTCACTTTCCCGTGGATCAATTGCAAGAAGTGGTGGCACAAAAACATCATCCTGATGGGAGACGCCGTTCATACCGCGCATTTCTCCATCGGATCAGGCACGAAACTCGCGTTCGAAGATGCGATCCTTCTGAGTGAAATCCTGCATTCGGACGTCTCGCCCCAGGACGGGCTGAAGGCTTACCAGGATGCCCGTTCATTGGAGGTCATCAAGCTCCAGAACTCAGCGCGCAACTCCACCGAATGGTTCGAGACCGTCGAACGCTATCTTGGATTCGAACCCATCCAGTTCGCTTATTCGCTTCTGACCCGCAGCCAGCGCATCAGCCACGAGAACCTGCGCCTGCGCGACAAAGGCTGGTTGGAAGGCGTGGAGACCTGGTTCGCCGCGAGCGCCGGGGCGCAGGCCGATAAGCCGTTGCCCCCGATGTTCACGCCGTTCCGCCTGCGCGAGCTCGAACTCGCCAATCGCATCGTGGTCTCACCGATGGCCATGTATAGCGCCAAGAACGGAACCCCCGACGACTTCCACCTGGTCCATTACGGCGCACGCGCCATGGGCGGTGCCGGGCTCGTTTACACCGAAATGACATGCACGTCGGCGGACGCGCGGATCACCCCGGGATGTACGGGCATGTACGCCCCGGAACATGTCGCCGCGTGGCGCCGGATCACCGATTTCGTGCATGCGAACAGCCAGGCGAAAATCTGCCTCCAGATGGGCCATGCGGGTCCCAAGGGCTCGACCAAGGTCGGTTGGGAAGGCACGGATGATCCCCTGGACCGGGGCAACTGGCCGCTGGTCGCGCCCTCGCCGATCGCCTGGTCGCCGCGGAACCAAGTGCCCGTGGAAATCACGCGGGCACAGATGGATGCAATCAAGGATGATTTTGTCCGTGCGGCCCGGATGGGTGAGGAAGCCGGCTTCGATATGCTCGAGCTTCATTGCGCACACGGATACCTGCTCTCGGCCTTCCTGACGCCGCTGACAAACCACCGTACCGACGCATACGGCGGGTCGTTGGCTAACCGGCTGCGCTATCCGCTCGAGGTGTTTGCGGCGATCCGCGCGGCGTGGCCCAGCCACAAACCCATGTCGGTACGCATTTCCGCCAATGACTGGGTCGGGCCGGAAGGGATCACACCGGACGACGCCGTGCTCATCGCCGAGGCGTTTGAAGACGCCGGCTGCGACATCATCGACGTCTCGGCGGGTCAAACCTCAACCAGAGCACGGCCGGTATACGGACGCATGTTTCAGACCCCGTTCTCGGACCAAATCCGCAACCAGACCAAAATCGCCACCATGGCGGTAGGAAATATCTTCGAGATCGATCATGTGAATTCGATCCTCGCGGCGGGCCGTGCCGACCTGTGCTGTCTCGCGCGCCCGCACCTCGCCGATCCGCAATGGACCTTGCGCGCCGCCGCCGAACAGAGCTACCGCGGCCGGGGGATCGAGGTGCCGAAACAGTACCTGCCCGGCTTCGATCAAATGGAGCGGAACTTCATCCGCGCCAAACAAATGGCGGCGGCGCAAAGTCTTGCACCGCCGCCAAAAGAGAACTGAAAAGAGGGGCGGGAGCCTACCGCCCCCGCCCTACTCCCTACATCTTGAAGCGCACGCCGGTCGTGAAGAAGCGGCCAACCGTGTCGTAGTCGCGCACGTTCTGACCCGAGTAATACGAACCGCCGTTGCCGCCCGCGATGAACGGCGGCGGGCTGTTGAGCAGGTTCTGCACGCTCAGGAACAACTCCACGTTCGCCGAATCCTGGATCGGACGATAGTTGAACCCGATGTCGACCACCGTGTCGGAAGCAATGTGGTTGTTGTCGATCGTGCGGGTATCGTTCGCCGGGCACGCGGTTGTGCATTCGGTGAAGGCGTTGTTGTAAACGCCCGACGACGTATGACGGACGGTCATGTTGACCGAGTAGGCGTCGGTCGAATAGCGGATCGAACCGTTCAGCTTGTAGTTCGGGTTGGTGCGGCCCGAGTAACCGGACACCGCGAAGCCGCCCAGCACGCCCTTGCCGTCGACGAACTGGTTGGCCGAGAGCGTGGGGTTGAAGGATTCCGTCTTCAGCACGAAGTTGGCGAGGAAGCGCAGCGAAAGATCGCCGTCCATCGCATCGAACACGTCTGACATGGCGAAGCGATAGCTCGATTCAAGATCGATACCCGACACCTTTTCTGAGGCGATGTTCTGCGGCGAGGTGATGACGGTCTGGATACGGCCCAGGTTGCCCGGGGTGTTCGGATCCGGAACGCGGATGATGCTCGGGCAAAATGCCTGGTTACCGGCGAAGCAGCCATCGACGAGCGATTGGCCGCTCGGGGTGGCCACGGCGCCCTTCACATCGATGTTGTAGTAGTCGACCGAGGTGGCGAAGCCCTCGAAGAACGTCGGCGTCAACACCACACCGACCCCGGTGGTATCGGCACGTTCGGGCTTCAGGAGCGGGTTGCCCTTGCTCTGCGAGAAGGCCTGCGGAACCTGGGTTCCGGTGAACGGATCGTTGAAGGTCGACGAGCCCGACGCCGTACCGCCGGCATACAATTCGCCCAGGTTCGCGGCGCGGATGTCGCGCGAGCGCGTGACACGGAAGCGCACATCATCGATCAGCTGCCAGGTCGCGCCGGCTTTCCACGTCGTCACGTAGCCCGACGACGAGTAGTCGGTGGCGCGGACCGCCGCGGACAGATCAAGAGCGCGAGCCCAAGCTTCGTCCTTGGCCAGCGGGATGACGGTTTCGAGGAAGCCTTCAGTGACGTTCAGCTTGCCGATGTTGAGTTTGAAGTTACCGGCGAGGAAGTTGCCGGCTTCGTCGTCGGCCGAGTTGAGGCCGTTCACCGATTCTGTGCGGTGTTCAATGCCCGTTGCGATCGAGACTGGACCGGCCCAAGTGTCGAACGGCTCGCCGTTGAGGGTCGCCGACGCGATCTTCTGGCGCATGCTGTCGTAGCGGTAGGCGCTGCCGACGAACCAATCGATCGCGGCCTGCGAGTTCACGCCGGTGCCGAAGAAGTTGAACGGCACGCAGCCCGGCATGTCATTCGCCGGATTGGCGTCGATGTTGACGGCGCAAACGATGCCGCCGGTCGCGGGGTTGCGCACGGCATTGGTGGCGGCGTTGATGTGCGGCGTGTGGCCGCTGTTGCGCACGCGCGAGGACAGGCCCTGCTGGGTGAACTGGTAGTAGGCATCCCACGTCCACTCGGTGCCGAAGGCATCGAAGCGGCCGTCGGCGCCCACCGACCAGCGGCGCACGTTGCGGCTGTTGTCGGCATAGAAGCGGCCCACGTCGCCCGTGCTGGACCCCAACACGATGTTGGTGAGACCGAGCGCGGTCATCTGCGCCTGCACCGCGGTCGGAATGTACGGATTTCCCGACAGGATCGTGACCTGGTCGAACAGACGGTTCACGTTGTTGTTGTTCTCGGCGTGCGCGTAGGCCCAGTGCGCTTCGGCAAACACGGTCACGCTGTCGGCCACATCGTAGCTGACGCGTGAGAACACGTTCTCACGCACGGCACGCGGATCGAGGTCGAGGTCCTGGTCGACGCGTGAGATCTTCCAGTCGCCGCCCTGCATCAGGTTGCTGTTGCCGACGAGGCCGTAGTTGAACTGCGCGACGGAGCCGTTCGGGCCGAAGTACAAGCCTTTCAGCGGGCCGCGCGTGATCAGGCCGCCGGGCATGGCGTTGTTCACGCCGATGTGGTCCTGCGCGATGAACGCCGGCAGACCGTTGGTCGCGGTGCGAAGCGGGTTCGACATCACGACGCCGCCGAACTCGTTCCACGGACGGTGCGCGCCCTTGATGCCCTTGTTCCAGGCGTATTCGCCAAACACCAGCACATGGCCGCGGCCGTTCGCGAAGGGCGTGCCGTACGACAGATTGACCTGGGCGTTCGGATCGTCGCCATACGTCGAGATGCCGCCTTGCACTTCACCCTTGATGCCCGTGAATTCCTTATCGAGCACGAAGTTGACCACGCCCGAGAGCGCGTCTGAACCATAGGCGGCCGAAGCGCCGCCGGTGGATACGTCAACGCGGCTGATCAGGCCCTGCGGCATGGTGTTGGTGTCGCCGCCGGTATAGCCGGCGCTGAGCGACGAGTTGATCACGCGCTTGCCGTCCAGAAGGATCAGCACGCGGTGTCCGCCCATGCCGCGCAGGTTCAGGATGTTCACGCCCGCCGAGCCGCTCGATACGTTCACCGCGCCCGTGCGCTGCGTCTGCGAACCGGAAAACGCCGGCAGCTTGTTCACCGAGTCCGCGATGCTCGCATCGTTCATCGCGTTGAGTTCGTCGGCGCCGAGCACCGAGACCGGGGTCGGAGCTTCATAGCCGTCGCGAATGACGCGCGAGCCTGTGACGATGATCTCGTCAACTGCGGGGGCTTGCGCGGTTTGTGCGGTTTGCGCGAAGGCCGGCGCGGACATAGGAGCGCCCGCCAGCAGCGCCAAGGTCGACGTAGAAGCCAGAGCGCAGGCGCGCGCGAGCCGAAGTCCGGATGTGGTCATGAGTTTCCCCCATATATGAAGTGATGACCGCCGCTTGGCCTCTAAACCGCGCAGCGGAAGATGACGTTACAAATTCCTCGTGCGATCAATGCGGAACAGCGCGGCGAAGGCCGGCGCTGAACGGTTTGGAAATAGGCCGGACGGCGGCGTGATAAAGGCGCTCGCCGCCGCATAAATTGCGGCGTCGGCGGCAACCTCGATTGTCACGCGTGAACCGTTGGACGATAGAACCAACTGCCTTCCTCCCAAAAAGCATATGGCGTCCGCTCCCCTACGCCACGATTTTTTGCTGCAACGCAGCAAAATAGGCACATGGCGTGATCGCAGCATTGGCTACAAATTAGACTCGCTCAAATGATTTTGGCGAAGTAGGCCATGAGCGACGGTAATCGTCTCCGGGGCGACACTCGCCGCCGGACGAACCGCGCCCTCGGACGCCTTTACGCCTTGCGGCAAGCGTTTTAACCGCCTGCCGCTAGGGTATCTTTTACATCCGGAACCGGACGCCCATCGTGAAGAAGCGGCCGATGGTGTCGTAGTCGCGGACGTTCTGACCTGAGTAGTAGCCGCTGCCGTTGCCGCCGGCGATGAACGGCGGCGGACTATTCAGTAGATTCTGGATACTCAGGAACAACTCGGTATCCCCGGAGACATCCGGCATCGGCTTAAATGTGACCCCCAAATCGACGACGGTGTCGGAAGCGATATGGTTGTTGTCGATCGTGCGGTTGTCATTGGCGGGACAGCCCGTCGTACACACGGTGAAGGCATTGTTGTAGACGCCGCTGGGCGTGTAGCGGATGCCAAGGTTCACGGACATTACGTCGGTGGAGTAGCGGATCGATGTATTGATCTTGTAATCGGGGTTCGCGCGTCCCGAGTAACCCGCGACGGCGAAGCCTCCGAGGACGCCCTTACCGTCGACCCGTTGGTTGGCGGAGAGGGTCGGGTTATAGGATTCCGTCTTCAACACGAACGTCGCGAGTGCGCGAAGCGACAGATCGCCGGCCCATGTGTCCACGACATCCGCCATCGACATGCGGTAGCTGGTTTCGACATCGATGCCGCGTACGATTTCATAAGCGACGTTCTGCGGCGAAGTGACGACCGTGTTGATGCGGCCCGCAGAGTCGCGAAGGATGTTCGGGCACAGCGCCGTGATGCCGGCGAAGCAACCGTCGATGATCGACTGCCCGTTAGGCGTGGCGACCGCGCCCTTGATGTTGATATTGTAATAGTCAACCGATGCGCCGAAGCCTTCGAAGAACGCCGGAGTCAACACGGCGCCGACACCGGTCGTATCGGCTTTTTCCGGCGCAAGGCTCGGATTGCCCGAACTGAGCGAGAACGCCTGCGGGACCTGCGTGCCGGTGAAGGGATCGGTGAAGGTGGCGGCGCCGGCCGCCGTACCCCCGGCATAGAGCTCGCCCAGGTTGGCGGCGCGGATGTCGCGCGAGCGCGTCACGCGGAACCGCAGGTCGTCCACCACCTGCCACGTCGCGCCCACCTTCCAGGTGGTCACGTAACCCGACGACGAATAGTCGGTCGCCCGCACCGCCGCCGAAAGATCAAGCGCGCGCGCCCAGGCCTCGTCCTTCGCCAGCGGCACGACGGTTTCAACGAAGCCTTCGGTGACCGTCAGCTTACCTTTGTTGAGCTTGAAGTTGCCCGCCAGGAAGTTCCCCGCCTCGTCATCCGCGGAGTTCAGGCCGTTCACCAGTTCCACACGGTGTTCGATCCCGGTGGCGATCGACACCGGCCCGGCCCAGGTGTCAAACGGCTCGCCGTTGAGCGTGGCCGACGCTATTTTTTGACGCATCGTGTCGTAGCGGTAGGCGCTGCCGACGAACCAGTTGATCGCCGCTTGCGAGTTCACGCCCGTGCCAAAGAAGTTGAACGGCACACACCCGTTGGTCGGATTTGTGAGCGTCGAGCGGCAAACGATGGCGCCCGTGGCCGGGTTGCGCACCGCGTCCGTCGCCATGTTGATGCGTCCGGTATGGCCGCTGTTCCTCACGCGCGACGACAGCCCTTGCTGGGTGAACTGGTAATAAACGTCCCAGGTCCATTCGCCGCCGAAAGCGCCAAAGCGGCCGTCGGCGCCGACGGACCAGCGGCGCACGTTGCGGCTGTTGTCGGCATAGAAGCGCCCGACATCCCCGGAGCTGGTCCCCAGCGTGATATTCGTCAGGCCGAGCGCGGTCATGCGATCCTGGACGGAAGCCGGAATGTACGGGTTTCCGGACAAAATGACGACCTGGTCGAACAGGCGGTTCACGTTGTTCGTATTTTCCGCATGCGCATAGGCCCAGTGCGCTTCCGCAAAGACGGTAAAATTGTCGGCGAGGTCGTAGCTCAGCCGCGAAAAGACGTTTTCACGCACGGCGCGCGGATCGAGGTCGACGCCGAAGTCGATGCGCGAAATCTTCCAGTCGCCGTCCTGCATCAGATTGCTGTTCGAGACGAGGCCGTAGTTGAACTGGGCGACGGATCCGTTGGGTCCGAAGTACAGACCTTTCAGCGGGCCGCGTGTAATCAGGCCACCGGGCATCGCGTTGTTCACACCGACGCGCTTGCCCACCAGCCACATCGGCAGGCCATTGGTCGCCGTGCGCGCCGGGTTGGAAAGGACCACGCCGCCCTCGTCATTCCAAGGACGGAAGGCGCCTACCAGCCCCTTGTTCCAGGCATACTCCCCGAACATTAGGAGGTGACCGCGGCCATTCGCGAACGGCGTGCCGAAAGACAAATTGACCTGAGCGTTCGGATCGTCGCCATAGGTCGAGACGCCGCCCTGCACTTCGCCTTTCACGCCCGTGAACTCTTTATCGAGCACGAAGTTGACGACGCCCGAGAGCGCGTCGGAGCCATAGGCGGCACTGGCACCACCGGTGGACACGTCGACGCGGGAGATCAGGCCCTGCGGCATGGTGTTGGTGTCACCGCCGGTGTAACCGGCGCTGAGCGACGAGTTGATCACGCGTTTGCCGTCCAGGAGAATCAGCACGCGATGGCCGCCGAGGCCGCGCAGGTTCAGGATATTCACGCCGGCCGCGCCGCTCGAAAGATTGACGGCGCCGGTGCGCTGCGTCTGAGATCCGGAGAAGGCGGGCAGCTTGTTCACCGAGTCAGCGATGTTCGCGTCGTTCATCGCGTTCAGTTCCTCTGCGCCGAGCACCGAGACGGGCGTCGGAGCTTCGTAGCCGTCGCGGATAACGCGCGAACCCGTCACGACGATTTCATCCAAAGTGGGAGCTTGCGCGGTCTGTGCGCTTTGCGCGTAAGCCGGCGCCGTCAATGCGCTCACGAGCAATGCAACGGAAGACGTTGAAGCCAAGGCGCAGGCGCGCGCCCGTCGGAATGCCGAAGTGGCCATGGAATTTCCCCCCTTTTGTAATCAATAAGCGCTCTCTACCGCGCCCCTCTCCGTCGCGCGGGTATCGACAACAGCTCAAGTGAATCGAATTTGGGGATAATGCTCGTCACCGCCGGCACGCCTGCGACGGCGACCGGTTCGGGAGCGCATCCAACGTTGCACGCGAGATCCAACCGACTTCCTCCCGAAGTGCATTGGCCTGCCAGCAACAACGCCCGGCATCGCTGCAATGCAGCAATCAAGGCGCATCATTGAGTGGCAGCATTGGCCACAAATCCGTTCGCCACAACTGATTTTGGCGAAGAAAGCCATGAGTGACGGTAATCACCGCCGGGCAATAGGCTGATATGAAAGGAAAACGGCCCAGGTTTTCTAAACCCGGGCCGTGCACATCATCATTAGAAAGGTTCTGGACTAAAAGAAGGCCTGAAGGCCGGTCTGCGCGCGGCCCAAGATCAGGGCATGGACGTCGTGCGCACCTTCATAGGTGTTGACGGTTTCCAGATTGCACATGTGACGCATGACCTGGAACTCCTCGGAGATCCCGTTACCACCGTGCATGTCGCGGGCTTCGCGCGCGATAGCCAGCGCCTTGCCGCAGTTATTGCGCTTGATGATGCTGATCATTTCCGGCGCGGCGCGGCCCTCTTCCATCAGGCGGCCAACACGCAGGCTGGCCTGCAGGCCAAGCGTGATTTCGGTCTGCATGTCGGCGAGCTTCTTCTGGAAAAGCTGCGTCTGCGCCAGCGGACGGCCGAACTGCTTGCGGTCGAGGCCGTACTGACGCGCGGCGTGCCAGCAGAATTCCGCGGCGCCCATCGCACCCCACGAGATGCCGTAGCGCGCGCGGTTGAGACAGCCGAACGGACCTTTCAATCCCTCGACGTTCGGCAGCAGCGCGTCTTCGCCGACTTCGACGCCGTCCATCACGATCTCGCCCGTGATCGAGGCCCGCAGCGACAGTTTGCCGTGGATCTTCGGCGCGCTGAGACCTTTCATGCCCTTCTCGAGCACGAAGCCGCGGATGCGGCCGTTGTGCGCTTCCGATTTCGCCCACACCACGAATACGTCGGAGATCGGGCTGTTCGAAATCCACATCTTGTTGCCGGTCAACTTGTAGCCCTTCGCGGTTTTCTCCGCGCGCGTCTTCATACCGCCGGGATCCGACCCCGCGTCCGGTTCCGTCAGGCCGAAACAGCCGATGAACTCGCCGCTGGCGAGTTTCGGCAGATACTTCTTCCGCTGCGCCTCGCTGCCGTAGGCATAGATCGGATACATCACGAGCGAAGACTGCACACTCATCATGGAGCGATAGCCGCTATCGACGCGCTCGACCTCGCGCGCCACGAGGCCGTACGAGACATAACCCGCGCCAACGCCGCCGTATTCTTCGGGGATGGTTACGCCCAGCAGCCCCAACGCTCCCATTTCGCGGAAGATGGCCGGGTCGGTTTCTTCATCGCGAAATGCCGCGATCACGCGCGGCTGGAGACTCTTCTGCGCATAGCTCCGCGCGCTATCGCGGATCATACGCTCGTCGTCGTTCAGTTGATCATCGAGCAGGAATGCGTCATCCCATGTGAATTTCGACAGGTCAGGCGCTTCTTTAGCGGATTTCATCGGCACAACGTTCCTCGTCAAGTGATTGCTCAATATCGCCAATCACGCGGAAGCGATCAAAATGATGATTGGTTATCGATTAATGAGCCGGAGTGATATGCAAGAATAAGCGATCCCACACATTCCTTTAAACATAAAGGAAGGGATGCACCAGAGGATGCATCCCTTTGAATTCCTAAAGTTACCCGAAGCCCTTTATTCGCGCGACGGAGCGCGGTCGGTTTTCTGGGCTTCACCCGCGTTATCGGCGACCGCCTTATCGGGATGCTCGATGAACACCTGAACCATCGGCAGGTCGAAGGCAAACGAGAGGGCGGTCATCTCGCCCTTATCGTTGGGGTAGCCGTCCGCCAGGCGGCGCATCGCCTGATAGATCAGCGGCGACGACGCGGTGCCGGTGCCGAGGTGATACTGCGAGCGGCCGCGGATCAGGCCGTAGTACCAAGTATCGACGGGAGTGTAGCCGGCGACAAGACCACGCGCGCCTTCTTCGGTCAGGTTCATTTGGAAGCGCGTCTGCAGCCAATGCTGCGTGCCGGGCTGGCCGCCGAACCACGCGAACGGCCAATACAGGTCCGTCGGCTCGGTGATCAGAACGCCGCCGACGATCTTGCCCTTGAAGTGCGATTCGTACTTCTTGCCGAACTTCGTATCGACGCGCTGCAGGCCGCCTGGAATTAGTTTCGCGCCGGTGGCGTCGGTCATCAAGGTGTCCATGCCGCGGTACACCGCGACGTCGACGTCCGGGTCGTCCGTCAGGCTGTCGACATTCGTGAGCTCGATCAGCGCGCGATTGAAATTGTTCTGGCGCAGATAAACGTCGGTGAAGTGATAGCCGATACCGTCCGGCCCGCGGAAGAAACGCACGCAGCCCAGCACGCGGAACAGCTGGTTGTCGATACCGGTGACCTTGCCGTCCGGGCTGGTGAAATCGTTGGCGTCGACCTTGCCGTCGAGATTGAGACCGAGGCCGACCTTGCCGCCCGCCTCGTTGAACGGAAACGGCTCATCCTTGTCCATCGGGAACTGGGCGGCGGACTCGCGCGCAAGCTGCGTATCGCCGACAGGACCTAAATTCGGGAACAAGGCCTTGAAGCTTTCGCGCGGACCGATCGGGTTCACGCCTTGCGGACATTCGGCTTTTCCATCCGGCGTCTGGTGGATGGCCCAGTGGCCGCCCGACAATGCGTAAGCGATCGTGCGATTGCGCAGGCCGGAGGCCGGCGTATCTTGCGCGGCCGCGGGCAGTACGATCATACCGAGCGCCAACGCGCCTAAAGTCGCTTGCAAAAGATGTTTCATGATCTTCTCCCTGAACCGGGGCCTATCGCGCGTTGTCGAAGAAGTCGTCGCGCACCAAAAATGCGCTGAAGCCGTTGCGCCGGCCGTTATATTCGCCGGTACGATTGCCGTTGATGTCGCCCGGTTCCTTGTCGCCTTCAAAGGTGAATACGGGGCGGGCGCGGAATGCCCAAACCGAGATTGCGCCGGCTTCACCCTTGGCCGCATGGCGGCCCGTCTTCGGATTGATCCACATCACGCTCCAGGAGCGGCTGCCGCTCACGGCGTCCGCGGCCGCGGGAATATACGGCCAGCGGCGCAAGCAACGTTCCACGTTTCCGCCGCCGCAGACCGCGAAGCGGTACACCTGCGGCGCGCCCGGATGATCGCAGGCAAGCTGGTCCTTGGAATCGTCGCCGCACTGATAGGTGTAAACCGTCTTGCCGTCCGGACTGACGATGGCTTCACCCACTTCGTTGTTCATGAGGCCGAAGCCCTTGGGCAGCGGCGGCATCACCTGCATATAGACGTTGTGCCAGCCGGCCACGTCACCGCCCTGCTGACTCACGGTATCGACGTCCTTGGCGTAGGTGTAAACGGGCTTCTTGCGGAAGGCCCACTGACGCACGCCGGGCGCACGTTCGAAAATCGTCCACTCGCCTTGCGGCTGCGCGGTGGCCCCGGCGGTCACCGGCACCCAGGTCTGGGCGCAGGCGCCGGCGCAATTCGACTTCTCCGCACCGTCGCGGTCCGACGTGTAGATCGAGAACTTGGCTTCCGTGAGGACAATACGGCCCCGCCGCGTCGTCTCGACCGAGAACGCGGGCGGCACCGACGTCGCGGGGCCGACCACACGGCGCTCGGCTGGACCGTCACCGCCGTTTCCATTAGCGCGCGCGCCGAAAGTGTCGCCGGGCTGTTGATCGAGATCCGACGTATAGAGGGCATGTTTGTCGTAGGCCCACTGCCGGCGGCCGTCCTTACGTGCGAAGATCGTGAAGTTCCCGACGTCCTTGTCGCTGTCCTTGGCGAGCACCGGCGGCCATACCTGAGAGCAGGCCTTGCGGGTTTCAAGCTCCGGCAGGTCCAGGCCCGGCGGATAGGGCGCCATCATCCCGGCGGTCTTGGTCGTGACCTCGTTTTCACACGCCGAACTGTTGTCGCCGTCGCCGGTCGTGCCGACACGCATCGTGTCGTAAGGCCAGCGATAGAGCGTCATGCCGCGTTCGTCGGCAAACACGGGACCTTCGAGTTCGGTCGCCTGAATGCTGAAGCCGGCCGGCATCGGTTCGGTCACGAAGGTCTCGGTTTTCACGCCGCCTTGCGGGCCGACGGCGGACGATGCCGCGTAAGCGACAGGCGCCGCCATCAGAGCGCTCACAAGAAGAAGGCTGTATCGCATCGTGTCTGTCCTTAGGAGCAGAAGACGCGCTTCCGAAGAAGCGCGCCGTCTTTAAGTGAGAATTTCGCCGATTTCCTTGGACGTTCTGTTGGACTGTTCGCCCCAGTGCGGGACGTCCAATCCAAAGACCTTCATGGCGGTATAGCCGACCCGCGTCGCCGCTTCATGGTTGCCGTCGACGTGGATTCCGGTCTTGATCTTTCCGCCGGCGCGGCCGGCGAGGAACATCGGCAGACCATCGATCTGGTGCAGACGCGCCAGCGACTGGTCGGTTGTCGCGTAGATCAGCATGTTGTCGATGAGCGAACCATCGCCTTCCTTGAAGTCGGCGAAGGCCTTGACGTGGTACGCCCACGCTTCCATCTGGCGGCGGATGAACCACGAGCAGTTGACCTGGTAACCGAGCACCGGGTCGAGCGGCTCTTCGTGCGTGGCGGTGTGGTGCGGCTTTTCATAGCCGGGCTTGATGGTGCCCGAGAATGCGGCCGCATAACCGAGGTTGTAGACGCGGGTCTGGTCGCAGGCCAACGCCATGACCAGGAGGTCGGTCATCGCCTTATGACGCTCGCCGACAAGCGTGTAGTCGAGGCCCGGCGCGATCTCGTCTTTCGGGCCGGGGTTGACCACGCAAGCCGCGCGCGGTTCGGGCTTCGTCAGCGCGAGATCGAACTGCCGCTCGAGTTCGCGAAGACCCGTGAAATACTGGTCGAGACGCGCCTTGTCTTCAGAACCGATCTTCTTCGTCAGGTCCGTGGTGCGGTCCATCACGCCGGAAAGCACGCCCTTGCGCACCATGACGCGCGGGCTGGGTTTGAATTCCGGAGCGTTCGGATTCTGGAAGTCCTCGCCGAACAGCTTGGCGTAGAACAGCAGCGGCGAAACCTCGGCCGGATTGATCGAGGTCGCGCTTTCATAGCTAAAGCTGTCCCGCACGTTGCCGGTCGAGGTGGCGGTCAGCGTCTGAAAACGCGTCGGTCCGGCGATTTCCTTCGCGATGGTGACGTCGATGCTCTGGCCCGGCAGGTCGGTTTGCGTGGCGGGCGCCGCGCCCGCGCGCATGATGACCCAGCCCGTCTTGTGACAGAGATTCGGATTGGCGTCCTTGAACCCGTCGAAGTTGGTGAACAGGTTGACGTGCTTTTGCACGTCCTTGAGAGAGGCGATTTCCTCGGGCAGGTCGAAGTTCGCGCCGGTCTTTTTCGGCACGAACACCTGCTTGTTGAGACCAAGGCCCCAGGACCAGGTGCCGAAGCGCAGCGGCAGCGGCGCGCCGTCGGCCATCGCGGTCGCATTGCCGTTGAGGAACACGTTGAGCAGCGGCAGGCCGACGGTGACTGCGCCTCCATTCAGCATTCCGCGCAGGACGCGGCGGCGCGACAGGTCTTTCAAAGATGCCATAAGAGCCTCCTCAGTTCGCTTTCACGTCGGTTTGCGACGTCATGCCGGCGGTCCGCGCCGGCGACGGAATACGTTCAACAACTTCCAAGAATGCATCGCTGGTTGCGATCAGGCGCATGAGATTCGGCACCTTGTAGCCGTCCTGCACGAAAGCGCCGCTCAGCGCTTTGATCGCGGGATCGTCCGCGCGCGAGAGCGGACCGCCGGTGCCGTAGCTGTACATCCGGCGCACCAGGCAACTCGGCAGCGCCGCGTGGTCGTGCAGCGCCTGGCCGAGGCCGGCGACGTCGGAGAAGGCTTTGCCGTCGAGCGTCCCCGTCACGTCGAGCCGAACGCCCCTTTCGGTCGCCCGGAAGCGGCCCGCGCCGTCGAACTGTTCGAGCGCGAGACCCATCGGATCGGTGATCTTGTGGCAGCCGGCGCAGACGGGATTTTGGCTATGAAAGTCCAGGCGCTCGCGCGCGGTACGCAGGCGGGCATCGGGGTTTTCCACCGCCGAGAAGTCGACGTTCGCGGGCGGCGCGGGAACCTTCTGGCACAGCAGTAGTTCACGCAGCGCCTTGCCGCGCTTCGTCGCCGAGCTGCGCGCGGGGTGCGCGTGAAGCGCGAGGAAGCTGACTTGCGAGAGCAGGCCCACGCGCGGGCTGCCTTCCGGGAACTCGTACGGCACCCAGCCGAGGGACGGCTGAACCTGATAGACCGGCGCGAGCGCGGGCGACATGAACGTGGCGCGCGTGGTGAAGAGGTTGCGGTAATCCTCGTTATGGGTCACGAGATGGTCGACGACGGTGCGCAGCGTCTGCTCGCGCGCGTCGATCAAGGTCTGCCCGGTGACCATCGGATATGTCGCCGGATCCTTGGCGAGACCGATAAACTCTTCGAAGCCGAACATGTCGTCAAAAAACGCACGCAGGCCGTGCTCGAGGCGCGGACTGGCCATCATCGCGGCGACGACCTTGGCGCGTCCCTTCGCGGTCTGCAACTCGCCCTTCTCGGCGGCCGTGAGCAGCATGTCGTCGGGTCCGGCGTTCCACAGGAAGAAGCTGAGGCGCGCGGCGACAGAATAGCTGTCGAGGCGGCGTTTGCCCGGATTGTTCGGATCGGGCTCGGTCGTATCCGCGATCATAAGGACGTTCGGATCGATCAGCATCCCTTCAATCACGGAGCCGAGGCCCGCGTAGAAGTCCTTCAGATCGGTCGCGCCGCGTTTTGCGTCGGCGACAAGACTTGCGACCGTGGCCGCCGGCAGCGGACGGCGGTAGAGGAGCCGGCCGGTCTGCTTGATGAACTTGGCGGCGCAGACGTCATCCGCGGCGGACAGGTTCGCCGGTTTGCACGGCACGAGGTAGTCGCGGCGCGGCGCGATGCGCTCGCCCGGATTGCCCTTGTCCAGGATCTGGGCGGAGATCGCCGAGGCGGCGCTTTGCAGCTGCTGAATCTCGCCGATCGTCATGCCCACGGACGCGGCGCCGGACGCCTGCAAACCGTCGGTGCGCGGAAGCGGCGTCAGCGCGGCGACCACGCGAACATCGTCGCCGAAGATGTAATGGATGGTGTTGGTGTACTGCTCGGGGCTCATCCGGCGCACGCGAGCGGGCGTACCATCGAAGTCCGCGACGGCCGCGGTTGCAGCGGGGGCGGCCGGACGCTCGGAGGCGCCTTCCGAACAGGCGACGACGCCCAGCGTCAGCAGACCGGCCGCACTCGCGCGCAACGCCTTGCCGAACTTGCGGCGGGACTTGGACTCAAAATTAGAAACCGGACTCACGTGCACTTTCCTCCTCTAGAGCGCGCCTCCAGCCGTCGCGGCCGCATAAACGCAGCCGTCGGCTCAACGCTCTCCTCCACTCATCTCTCATCTCGTCCGCGCTCCTATGCCGCGCGCGGCGCTCAGGCGCCGACGCTCAGCCGCAGACGAGCCCTCTTGCGCTCCGGCGCAGCGAGGGATTGTTTGACTTCTTCCGTGTGCTGGCCGAGGGCCGGCGCGGGCAGTTCCGCGATACACGGTTCGCCGTTGAACATGATGGGCGTGCGCACGCCCGGAACGCTGCCGCCCGCCGCCGCCGGCGACGCGATATCGACGCGCA
>JAYSFT010000023.1:0-25517 GCA_041913245.1 Rhodospirillaceae bacterium
GCATCTGCATGACGATGGCGCCCCACGGCGTCATCACGCTGCTGTCGCGCGCGAAAATTTGATACGGAAGCCCTTCTTCCGCCGGCAGAATGTGCGTGGTCACGCCGGCTTGGCGATAGACGTCCAGCATTTCGGCGTACTGCTTCCTGGCGGCCGCAAGGTCGAACTTCAGCCCCACGCGCTCGGTGCGCTGCGCAACCGCATTGCCCGGGGTCCAGCGGAAATGGTCGATGGGCCCCACAAGCACGTCACGCAGGACGCCATACTCGCTGTCGACGCCCCACCGGTTCGGCTTGGGCGTGCCGCCGCCGGGCACACGGGAACGCAGATGCATGGTCTTCCTCCAGATCGAATGATTCGTCGCCATATATATACGGCGCGGCCCATGGCCCGCCTTGCCGAAAAATTCACGATCTGTGGAAAATTTTTCACGACAGCGCGGGTTTTCAAGACCGGTGCCCGCACTTTTTCCGTTGCTTTACGCAGGGTTTGAAGACGTAAGCCTAGGTCTTCGAGAGGTCGTTGATGGCCTGCTGAAGGTGCTGCCGGAGCAAATGCGCGGCCTTATCGCCGTCGCCGCTCTGAATCACGGCGAGCAACTCGCGATGTTCTTCATAGAGAGACCTGTGCGACTCATACGCCGGGCGAAGTTGCGCGATGGAAAGACGGATCTCGTCTTCCAGCAAACTGAAGAGCCGCAGAAGGCGCGAGCTACCGGTCGCCGTGACGATCGCACGATGAAATTCAAGATCGCAGGCGACGACGTCGCTCCACTTGGCGTCGGGCGGAAACATGCCGAGACGCGTCACCGCCTGTTCGGCGTCATGGATGGGCAGGCGGTTGTTGGCGACCGTGCGGATCGCTTCAATTTCGATGAGCGTGCGGACCGCGAAGAGATCCCGGACCTGGTCGGGCGTCAGGCTCGGCACGTAGGCGCTGCGATTGGCTTCGCGCACCAGAAGCCCGGTCAGCGTCAGCTGTTGGATGGCCGCGCGGATCGTCGGGCGGGCGACCCCATATTGTGCGGCTAGTTCTGCTTCCGGCAGAGGCCGGCCTGGGATCAGGTCACCGCTCAGAACGCGCTCGCGGAGCGACGCCGCGAGGGCATCGATCACCGAGATCCTGGGAATCTTCAGGTTATGCTGTCCCGCTGCCGCCATCGCCGACGCCACGCCTTACCTCGCCTGCTCAGGAACGCAAATTATTAAAATACAAACATAAAATTACGTGCCGCGCGGCGAAGCCCCTTCTGCGTCCTCGATTCCATTCGGCTGCAAAGACCTTGTCAGTTTCTAAATTGTATTACTGACAGAGTGTATAGCTGAGGGGCCCAAAGTCAACACGACCAGGCCGGGCTAAGCTTTTTATGCGGCATAAAATGCCATGCCGCCGTGAGCCCCGGCCCCCGCCGCGGCTCGGCAGTAACTGCGCTCTCCTTTCGCCATTTGCAAGCCGCCGCGCTTCCGGAAGCACCAAAAAAGAAGAAAACGCCGTCCTCCCCCTCCTATCGTCATGGAAGGCGGGGGCGGCAGCACACGGCGCTTGCCCGGCCCTGGCGACGGTGGCGTAGGGGCGCCGGCTGAGACAGACTTCGCTTTGGGGATGACGCGAACTGGGGGACGCAGCCATGACAAACTGGATGCATCGTAAGGAAATCGAACAGGCCGATGTGGCCGGGCACCACAAACTCGCCCGAACGCTGTCGTGGTGGCATCTCATCGCGCTCGGCGTCGGCGCCATCGTCGGCACCGGCATCTACACCCTGATCGGCGTCGGGGCGAACCTCGCCGGGCCGGGCGTGCTTCTCTCCTTCGTCGCGGCCGGCGTCATCTGCGCCTGCGCCGCGCTGTGCTACGCCGAGGTCTCCACGATGATCCCGGCGTCCGGCAGCGCGTACACATACAGTTACGTCGTACTGGGCGAGATCCTGGCCTGGGTCGTCGGCTGGTGTCTGATCCTTGAATACTCGCTGGTGGTGAGCGCCGTCGCGGTCGGATGGTCCGGCTATGCGGTGGGTTTCCTCAAATCCCTCGACATCGCGCTGCCGCTCGCGATGACAGCAGGCCCTCACGCCGGCGGAATCATGAATGTGCCGGCGATTTTCATCATCGCCTGCGTCGCCGGCCTGCTGATCGCCGGCACGCGCGAAAGCGCGACGGTCAACGCGATCCTGGTGGTCGTGAAACTTGTCGCGCTCCTGGTGTTCATCCTGGTCGCGCTGCCGCACTTCGATTTTTCGAACTTCGAGCCGTTCATGCCCTACGGCTTGGCCAAGCATGAAGTCGACGGTATGCAGCGCGGCGTCATGGCGGCGGCGGCCATCATCTTCTTCGCCTACTATGGCTTCGACGCCATTTCCACCGCCGCCGAAGAAGCCAAGCGGCCTGAGCGGGATCTTCCCGTCGGCATCGTCGGCTCCATGATCGCCTGCACGCTGCTCTATATCTGCGTTGCGGCCGCGGCGGTGGGCTCGACGCCGTTTACCGCCTTCGCGAACAGCCCGGAGCCTCTGGCGCTGATCATGCGCGAGCTTGGCCAAGGCGCCGCCGCCGCCGCCGTTGGCGCCGCCGCCATCATCGCGCTGCCGACGGTCATTCTCGCGTTCCTTTATGGACAGAGCCGCATTTTCTTCGTTATGGCGCGCGACGGGCTGCTCCCCGCGAAACTCGCGCTCGTCAATGCGAGAACCGGCACGCCCATTCGCATCACGGCGCTGACGGCCGTGATCGTGGCGGTATTGGCGGGCCTGATCCCCCTCGACGAAATCGCCGCGCTCGCGAATGCGGGCACCCTCGCCGCCTTCATCGCCGTCGCGGTGTGCGTGCTGGTCATGCGCCGGCGCGATCCGTCGCGGGCGCGCATCTTCCGTACGCCTGCAGTGTGGGTCGTGGCTCCCGTTGCGATCCTCGGCTGTCTCTACCTCATGTGGAGCTTGCCGACGACGACGCAGAAGTTCTTCCTGATGTGGAACGCGATTGGACTGGTTGGTTACTTCATCCGGAGCGCGTTCGTGAAACGGCCCGCCGCGGCGTAACAAAAACGGCGCGGCGCAAAACGGCCCTCACCTTCCGTGCGGGCCGTTTTTTTTATTTGGGCTCCGGGTGGTGTGTGAGCGTTTCCGGTTCGCCGAACAAGCCCTGGATGGGCTGATGATGCTTGATGAAGGGTGACTTGATCACGACGTAGCTGAAGTACTTTTCGATTCCAAATCCGCCTTCGAGCATTCCTTCAATGATCGACTGATAGTGAACCACGCCGCGCGTGATGAACTTCAGGAGGTAGTCGTACCCGCCGCTGACGAGGTGACATTCGATCACCTCGTCGATTTTCCGCACGCGTTGTTCAAAGCGCGAGAAATCGCCGCTGCGGTGCTCCGACAACGTGACTTCGGTGAAGACGATGAGAAACTCACCGAGCTTGTTGAGGTTGATCAGCGCGCTATAGCCGGTGATGTAGCCCGCGCTTTCGAGGCGTTTGACGCGCGTGAGACACGGGCTCGGCGAAAGGGAGACCGCGGAGGCCAACTCGACATTCGTCATGCGGCCGGAGCGCTGCAACTCCGCGAGGATCTTGAGGTCGATCCGGTCGAGCTTCGGACTTGGTATCATCTGAAAGCGCCCCCCGCGCGTGCCCTCGGCCCACGCCTTGCGCCGAGCGTCCGGCGGATGCGCTCAAAGATCAAGCTCATTTCAACTTTAGAGCGGCGCGCGCGTCGCATTGGTCCCCCCGACCAATCTCACAGCGGTAGGCATCTTAGCGTATTTCCGATTGCCGCTAAACGGCGTCGGCGACGGCCTTGCCGCAGGCTTCCGTCGACGCGGTTCCTTTAAGGTCTCGCGTCCGGAAGGCGGGCGTGCTCAAGGTCTTTTCGATCGCCGCGAGGATGGCGGCGGCGGCTTTCATTTCACCGAAATGCTCGAGCATCATGGCGGCGGACCAAATTTGGCCCACCGGGTTTGCGATCCCCTGACCGGCGATGTCCGGCGCCGAACCGTGGACGGGCTCGAACAAGGACGGGAACCGGCGTTCCGGATTGATATTGCCCGATGGGGCCACGCCAATGGTGCCGGTACAGGCCGGCCCCAGGTCCGACAGGATATCGCCGAAGAGGTTCGACGCCACCACGACATCGAAGCGGTCCGGATTGAGCACGAACTGCGCCGTCAGGATATCGATGTGATATTTGTCCCAGCGCACGCCCGGGTACTTTTCCGCCATCGCGACCACGCGCTCGTCCCAATACGGCATGGTGATCCCGATGCCGTTGGATTTGGTCGCCGACGTCAGGTGCCGCTTCGGCCGTTTGGCGGCCAGTTCGAAGGCATAACGCAGGACGCGGTCGATCCCGATGCGCGTCATCACCGTTTCCTGGATGACGATTTCACGCTCGGTCCCGCGGAACATGAGGCCGCCGACCGGGCTGTATTCGCCTTCGGTATTCTCGCGCACGACCCAGAAATCGATGCTTCCGGGTTCACGGCCCGCGAGCGGGCACGGAACGCCGGGCATCAGGCGAACGGGGCGCAGATTGACGTACTGGTCGTATTCCCGGCGGAACTTGAGCAGCGATTCAGCCAGCGAAATATGATCGGGCACGGTGTCGGGCCAGCCGACGGCGCCGAAGAAAATCGCGTCGACCGCGCCGATGCGTTCTTTCCAGTCGGACGGCATCATCACGCCGTGTTTGGCGTAATAATCGCAGCAGGCGAAATCGTGCCACTTCTGTTGCAGTTGGAAGCCGAAGCGTTGCGCAGCCTTCTCGAGCACGCGAAGACCTTCCGGCATGACTTCCTTGCCGATACCGTCGCCTGGAATGACTGCGATGGAGTATGTGCGCGCCATGGATTTCATCCGCGTCCTGCTATGGCTTCAAGCCGCCGAGGTGAAAGGTTTTTGCGGAGAGGTATTCCTCGATCCCCTCCCGCCCGCCTTCGCGGCCGATCCCCGACTGTTTTACGCCGCCGAAGGGCGCCATTTCCATGGAAATGGCGCCGGTGTTGAGGGCCACGATGCCGGCTTCGAGCTTTTCGGCGACCCGGAACGCGCGGTGGAGGTTCTCGGTGTAGAAGTAGCTGGCGAGGCCATATTCGGTGGCGTTGGCCATTTCGATGGCGTCCTGCTCGTGCGTGAATTTGAACAAGGGCGCGACCGGACCGAAGGTCTCTTCACGCGCGAGGCGCATTTTTGGCGTCGCGCTCGTGAGCACGACGGGGCCCACAAAACGCGCCGGATCCATCTTGTTTTCCACGGACGCGTAAGACTTGGCGCCCAGCGTCAGGGCGTCGTCGAGATGCGCGCGCACCTTTTCGACCGCCGCGTGATTGATCAGAGGACCAATCGTCACGCCCGGGGTCGCGCCGTCACCGACGACGAAATTCGAGACGGCCTTGGCGAGGCGCTCGGCGAACGCATCATAGACACCGGCCTGCACAAAAATGCGGTTCGCGCAGACGCACGTTTGCCCCGCGTTGCGGAACTTGCTGGCCATCGTGCTCGCGACGGCGATATCGAGATCGGCGTCGTCGAATACGATCAACGGCGCATTACCGCCGAGTTCCAGGCTGAGGCGCTTGATCGTGTCGGCGGAATTACGCATGAGCAATGCGCCAACGCGCGTGGAGCCGGTGAACGAAATCTTCCGCACCGTCGTGTTGGATGTCAGTTCGCCACCAATAGCCGCGGGCAGGCCCGTGACAATGCTGAAAACGCCCGCGGGAAAGCCGGCTTCTTCCGCGAGTTTTGCGAGCGCAAGCGCCGTGAACGGCGTCAGCTCCGACGGCTTCACAACGACCGTGCAGCCAGCGGCCAGTGCGGGGGCGCACTTGCGCGTGATCATCGCGGCGGGGAAATTCCACGGCGTGATGGCCGCGGCGACGCCGACCGGCTCCATCATCACGAAAATGCGCCGGTTGACCTCGGGCGAGGCGATTGTCTTGCCTTCGATGCGGCGCGCTTCCTCGGCGAACCATTTCACGAAGGTCGCGGCGTAGCGGATTTCACCGGCCGCTTCAGCAAGCGGTTTGCCCTGCTCGGCGGTCATGATGCGCGCGAGGTCCGCCTCGTTCTTCAGGATCAGCGCGTGCCAACGCTCAAGGAGCGCCGCGCGCTCACCCGCCGTCGTGACGCGCCACCTGACGAAGGCCGCAGCGGCCGCATCGATCGCCGCGCGGGTGTCGGCCGCATCGCAGTCCGGAATGGTTCCGACGGCGGCGCCTGTCGCCGGATTTTGCACGCTCAGCGTCTTTCCCGAAGCGGCGTCGCGCCACACTCCACCGATAAAGGCACGGGTGGAAAACAGATCCTGTTTCTGAAGAGTCAGCGAGGCCATGCGGAAAAGCTCCAGTGGACAAAGCGACTGTCGGAAGCGACGAGCCATCGGGAGTTTAGGAGTCCCCTAAAAGCATTCGATGCCGGTTTCGGCCGTCCCGCCGGGAGATAATACGCATGCGGCGTCGGCGGGCATATTGATGTGCCGCCAGGGGCGGGCGGCGGAAAAGGCAACGGCCGCCGGCGATTTCCCGCCGGCGGCCGCTGGAAAGCGTCGTGATCGATCACCGCGCCTATTGTTCGCGGAGAGTCTCCTGATGCGCTTTGACGAAATCTGACATCGAGTGGAACTGAAAGTCCACTTTCGGGCGTTCGCCCGGATCCATCGTGGCGCCGAAACCATCCTGTTCGTAGCGGCGATAGATCCAGCAATTGGCGAGGCCATGGCGATTGGCCGGCTTGTGGTCGTGGAACAGGCTTTCCGCGACGTGCAGGAGTTCGTGCTTCTTAATGCCGATATTGTCGAGATGATCGAACATGTAGGTGAAATTCTGGTCGGCGGGCTTGTAAGTGCCGATGTCTTCGGCGCTGTAGATCGCGTCGAACTCGACCTGCAGACGGGCATTGCTGTGGCTGAAGGTGCGGTTGTCGACGTTCGAGAGGATGATGAGCTTGAAGTACTTCTTGAGGTACTGCAGCGATCCCGGCGAGTCGGCGAAAGCGGGCCAGTTACGCACCGACTGACCATAGGCCTCGCAATCGTCCACCGAGGCCGGAACGCCCCATTCCTCGGCAAGGCGTTTGTAAACGATCGGCAGGAGATCGCGATACAGCTTGCCCGGCGTGACGCGCTGTTGCTCGGACTCATGGCGCGCATGCGCCTCGAGGATCTTATTGCGCGTGAGAGCCGGCTTGACCCGCGATGTCAGTCCCGAGAGGGCGGCGACCATGCCCGATTCCCAGTCGATCAGCGTTCCGTAGCAGTCGAAGCTCAGGGCTTTGAAATCTGTCAGGCGCATTCGCACGGTCCTTTCTAGGTTCGACTGGGGCAAAGATATCCGCAGGGATGGAAACGCGAATACCGTTTTGAGTCCCCTAAATAGCCGTTCTTATCGTTCTCCAACGGCCGACTTGTAGAATCTGCTGTGGCTTTTCAGGCACGGGATTCTCAGTGCAATCGCTGACCGTTCGGGACCGCGATGTTGGGGCGCACCAGCACGACGCCGCCGTTTGCGTCGGCGAAACCGAGCACCAGGCACTCGGACGTGAACTTCCCGATCTGCTTCGGGGGAAAATTGACCACCGCGGCGACCTGCACACCGACAATCGTTTCCGTCGTATAGTGCGCGGTGATCTGGGCCGAGGACTTCTTCGTGCCGATCTCCGGACCGAAGTCGATCCACACCTTGAGCGCGGGTTTGCGCGCTTCCGGGTACGGCTCGGCCTTCACCACGGTCCCCGAACGAATGTCGATTTTCAAGAAGTCGTCGAATGTAATGGTCATAGCGCCCCTTTGATCCAAGGCCATTTGCGAGGCCTTTCGCTTAGCGTGTCCCAATTGGGCGAAAGTGCCGCTTTTGCCCCCACAACAGCAAAAAGTACTGCCTAGCCATCCTCATAATACGTCCACTCACAACGGACTTGCAGGGGGAAATATCCATGGCGCGCATGCTGCTTCGTCTTTCTCTTACGGCTGGCATTCTGCTGAGCGCCCTCATGGCCGCGCCGGCCATGTCGGCCTCCGCACCGCCGGCCGCCTCAAGCGCTCCGGCACCCGAAGCACACCGCGACGCGCGCGAAATCATACCGGCCGCGATGATTGGTCCATGGAAGGTCGATCTGGAGGCCTCGAAATACGCGGGTAATAAGCCGCGTGTGGCGGTGCGGACGTTCGCCTATACGGAAGGCGGGAAAATACTCGTCACCTTCATGACGGTGAGCGCCAACGGAACCTACTCCACCGGACACTGGGCCGTGCAAGCCGATGGCACACCCGGAAACGAATATCACAGCGCGGCCGGTTCAATCCCGTACAACGTGGTGAGCCTCAAAAAGGTCAATGAAACCACAATGAATCTGACTGTCAGCCGCCACGGCAAGGTCTCGATCGAAGCCGTCTACACAATCTCGGAAGACGGCAAGACCCTGACCTATGCGTATGGCGGCAACACCATCGTGTACCGGCGCTGGGATAAGCTGGACTAGCGCGTCCCGATCGGCTGGCCCTAAGACCTGGAGAATAGACGTGACAAAAACCTCTGCCCTCTTGGCGCGCCGCGAGAAGAACATCGCGCGCGGCGTAGCCACCGCCCACCCCGTCGTCGCCGCCCGCGCGCAAGGCGCCGAGTTATGGGACGTCGACGGCAATCGCTACCTCGACTTCGTCGGCGGCATCGGCGTACTCAACGTCGGCCATAGCCACCCGCGCGTGATTGCCGCGGTCAAGAAGCAGGTCGAAGACCTTTCGCATGCCGCGTTCCAGGTGCTTGCTTACGAGCCCTACATCGATCTGGCCGAGAAGCTGAACAACCTGGTCGGCGCGGGCTATAAGAGCGTCTTCTTCACCTCGGGCGCCGAAGCGGTCGAAAATGCCGTGAAGATCGCGCGCGGCTATACCAACCGGCCGGCCGTCATCGCCTTCCGCGGCGGCTTCCATGGCCGCACGCTGCTGGGCGTTTCGCTGACGGGCATGAGCCAGCCGTACAAGCAGAACTTCGGCCCGTTCGCGCCGGAAATCTTCCATGTACCCTTCCCCAACGCCTATCACGGCGTGACGACGGCGGACGCCCTTGCCGCGCTGGAAGAGGTCTTCGCGACCGACGTCCTGCCCGACCGTGTCGCCGCGATCATCATCGAGCCCGTGCAGGGTGACGGCGGCTTCCTTCCCGCGCCGAAGGACTTCATGGTTGCGCTGCGGGAGGTCACGAAGAAACACGGGATCGTCTTGATCGTCGACGAAATCCAAACCGGTTTTGGCCGCACCGGCAAGATGTTCGGCTTCCAGCATTCCGGGATCGAACCCGATCTCATCACCGTCGCCAAGAGCCTGGCCGGCGGTCTGCCCCTGTCCGGCGTCGTGGGCAAGGCGGCGATCATGGAAGCGCCGCTTCCCGGCGGCCTGGGGGGGACCTACGGCGGCAACGGCCTGGCCTGCGCCGCCGCACTGGCCGTCCTGGAGGCCTTCGAGAAGGAAGATCTGCTCGCCCGCGGTCAAAAGCTCGCCGTTCAGCTGTCCGATGGTCTGAATCGCCTGCAGCAGAAACACGCCTTCATCGGTGAAGCCCGCGGCCTGGGCCTGATGCTCGCGATTGAAATCGTGACGGACCGCGCCAGTAAAGCGCCCGACGCGAACCGGGCTCAGCGGATTATCGACGAAGCCCGCAAGGGCGGCCTCCTCATCATCAAGTGCGGCGTCAACCGCAACGCGGTGCGCTTCCTTGCCCCGCTGGTGGCCAGCGAGGCCCAGATCGACGAAGCCCTGAAGATCCTTGGTGAAGCCCTCGAACGGGTCTGAGCCCTGCTCTCTCGGACCCTTAACCCGCCGGGAGCAATCCATTCAAACGCATAAAGCGCCGGGTGCGATATCGCACCCGGCGCTTGCTTTTGTCCGTTGTTATTAGACGAATTCGTAGAAGCCGTAGGCCTTGGGGCGCAGATCATTGATCGCGCGGTAGGCTTCGCTGATCGCCGACTGCACCAGGCTGGTGCCGGCGGCATCCGAGTTGCAGATCGCGATGCGGCCGAATTTCTGTCTGGCGATCACGGTCGGCGACAGCTGGTCATAGAGTTCGGCCTCGTTGACCATGTTGCGGCCGGTGGCGAATCCGTGCGGCCAGCGATTGACGGTGATGGCCAGAATATCCCGGGCCGGATCGAAACCGCCGCCCGACAGCGCGCCCGCGGCCATGGTGCGGATCTTGCGCTCCCAAAGTTCGAACGGCGTCGCCAGCATGCCGGCGCGCACGATCCGGAACTGATCGTCGTTGGCCGTGCCCACCGGCGGCGGATTGCCTTCCGTGAGTTCCTTGACCATCTGCATGTTGGAGAGAACACCCGAGTTGCTGCCGGTGCCGTAGCCCACGAGGACAGGCTCGGACGGATCGCGGGTCGGCTGCATGGCGCTGTTCACCAGCGTGCCGCCGCTGAGGTTCATCGTGCCGAAGAAGGAGTTCGGGCAAGTGAGATTGGCGACCTTCAGCTTGGCGAAGGCCTCCCAATTGCGGAACATCACGTTGGTCTGCTGATTGACGGCGCGCACCGCTTGGTGAAGGGCCTCCTTCTGGTGTTCCGGAAGGTCCGGACACAGATACGGCACAACGTTATTCATGCAGGCCATAACGGCGTTCTTGCCGATCACGCTCTTGTGCCGGCCGCCGGCGATGTAGCTGACCAGCACTTCCCGGCCTTCGGGCTCGAACTGCGGCAGCTTCTGGCCAACGTGCTTGACGCCGGTGACGATGCTGCTGAGGCGGATACGGGCCGGAGAAGAGGTTTGATCGAGCAGCGCGTAGTTCACGCGCTCATGCTGAATCGCACGCCAATCGCCGTCGGGGAGCGTTCCTGGGATCAGCGAACGCACGATGAGGCGCGCGAGATCCGAGTTGCCGCAGACCCAGTTATAATCGCTGGCCTCGTGTTCGGGGCCTTCAGGCGACCAATGCGGACGCGCGATGCCGAGCCCCTCGAAACCAGGACGATAGCGGAAGAAGGCGAACCACGCCGTGCACATATCGTTGCCCAGGCACCAGGCGCCGCGCGCGTAAGTCAATAGCTCCGGCGAGAACTTCGCCACCTTCAAAAGGTAGTCGTGATAGGTCATCGCGCGCAGGGCGTTGTACTTCGCCTCGGCGGACATGCCCGCCATGTAATCGGTCTTGCCCTTGTAGAGCCGCAGAACCTCCGCCTGCATTTGCGGCGTCAGCAGCGTCCGCTTGAGGTACTCGGGTGTGGGATTGGTGATGGAGCCGCCCGCCACGAGTTGATCGCGGCCGTAGTACTCCTTGTTGAAGTATGTGGCGGGCCCCAGCTTCAGATCGGTCTGCAGCCCCCGTTGGCGCGGATAGCGCGGATTCTTCCAATCCACATTCATGTCTTCGAGCAGGCTGATGGCGTCGGACGTCCATTGCGTCGGCGCGACCAAATAAGACGAGCCGCCGTTGGCCATCAATTGCTTGCCGTTGTGGTAGAACTCGTTGCGCTTCGCGTGGCCGCCGAAGTCGTCATGATTGTCCAGAATAAGGATCTTCGCGGACGGGCCGTTTTGCTTACGGAAGAAATGCGCGGCGGCAAGACCCGACAGGCCGCCGCCGACGACAACTAGGTCATAGGTTTCGCCGGTCGCTTCGGGCGCCGCGAAAGTGCCGCCGTCGCGCAGTTCGTGTACGCTCTCGAACGAACCCGGGTGGGCGCCGCGCATACCGGTACGCAGCGGCGGATAAGCGTCGGGGCCAGGCGCCGCGGCCGCCTGGGCGACCGCCGCATTGGCGCGGCCGAGCGCCGTGGCGCCGGCGGTAGCCACCGCAACCCCTTGCACAAAATCGCGTCGGGTGATCGCCCGGCCCATGCCGAGATCGCGGTCTTCGCCGTTCATGTCATCCTCTCCTTTAAATCATGAGGGCGATGCCGAGGCCTTCGCCCTGTCGCATGCGCAAATCATAAAGGAAAAGGGGCGGGCCGATAAACGGTCCGCCCCTTGTAATTTTAGTACTTCACGTCGATGCGGGCGAAGTAGAAGCCGCCCTGGAAGTCCACGACGCCGTCGGCATAGATGCTGCCATTACCAGCGCTGATGAGGTTCGGCGCCGGATACTTGTCGCCGATATTCTTCGCGCCCACCGTGAACGTGTAGTGTTCGCCATAGTTATACTTCGCTTCCAGGTCGAACTGCGCGAGCGTTCCATGCCGCTGGGTGGCGAACGGCGTAGTCGTGTTCTGGCGTGTATAGGGGCCGAACACGTTGGCGCGCGCCATCAGCTGGATGTCGCCGATTTCCTGCGTGGCCGTGAAAATCGATCGCCACTTCGGTTCGTTGTTCTCGAAGTTGAAGATCGATTGCGCGTTGAACAAGCCGGCAATCTTCACATCCTTGATCTTGTACTTGTTCATGTTGAACGATCCGACCAGCGAAGTGCGCTGCCCGTTGTCCCAGTTGAACCCGTACGTGGCGACAACGTCGAAGCCGCTCGTTCTCGAATTAAACGCATTTTGGAAAAAGCGAACGTTCGAAATGCTGTTACCGGCCACGACACCCGCGGCGACGAGTTGGGCCTGAATGGCCGGCGTCCCCGGAATATTGCTGGTCGACCAGATCTGGTCCGTGATGTCGATGATGTATCCGTCGATCGTCACAGTGAAGCCCGGAGCCGGATTCGCCGTGAAGCCGAGGGAGTAGTTGACCGAGTTCTCGGGCTTAAGAGGATTCGCGCCCAGGAACTTCGAGACCGGATGTTCGGTCGGGAAGATACCTGCCAGCAGCGAGACGCCGTCAACCGAGCTGATGGAGACCGCCGTCGTATTGAGCATGCCCGGCGTCGGCGCGCGGAAACCGGTCCCGACGGAACCACGCAGACCAAAGCCGTCGGCGACTTCGAAACGGGTCGCGAACTTACCGTTCAACGTATCGCCGAAGATGCTGAAATCCTCATAGCGGCCCGCGACGTCGACGAACCACCTGTCGGTGATGTCGACGGCGGCTTCGATGTAACCCGACTTGCTGTCGGCGCGGAATTCGCCCGCCAGTTCCGGCGGAATCCCGTTGAAGACGTTCGCGCCGGCCGGCATTACGCGGTAAACCGGATCGGTCGCCACGTTACACTGGATACCCTGATTCTGCGGCGCCGTCGGGCGCAGCGTGCGGGCGGTCACGGTGGTCTCGTTCGTACAGAAATCGAACGGGTCCTGATTGGCGAAGATACCGGCTTCGTAGGAAGCCTTTTCCGTCGAGATGATGGTGTAGCCTTCATCGCGATACTCGAGGCCCGCGCTGAGGCCGAGAGGCCCGTGCAGTCCGATCTCTTTCGACCACGAGAAGTCGCCGTTGAAGGAGTACTCGTCGGCGCGGAAGTCGAGCGAGGTGAAATCACGCTTGGTCAGCGCTTGGGCCGGACCATAAGACGCGTTCATCGAGTCGTAGACCTTGTAGACGATGCGATCGTGGCCATAACGCGCGCTGAAATCATAGGTCGCGTCGCCGCCGCCGAACGCGAAGTCGCCTTTAACGCCGCCCGCGAAGCTGTAATCGGTCACGAAACCGCCGAAGCTCGGACGGTAACCCGCCGGGAACATTTCGTTGAAACGGAACACCCGGCCCGTCTCGAGGCGGATCGGCGTATCGAGAACCGGCTGGCCGCCGCCGGGATAGCGGTAGTTCGCGTCGGCAATTGCCTTGGAGTCGGAGTAGTTGGCGAAGGCGTAGAATTGCACGCCGCCGTTCGTCGTATAACCGCTGTTGACGAAGAAGCGCTTGGCTTCCGAGTCCGGAGCGCCCTGGCGCTGGATCGGATTGCTCAAATCGACGAGCGAGGCGTAGAGCGGGTTGGCCGCCGCGTACGCGATGGCGTCGAAGGGCGCGCTGGTGAACTGTTTGCCGCGGCTCGTGCGGTTGTCTGAGTTGAATTGACCCGCGACGTTGATGAAACCGTTGGTCCCGATCGGCAATCCGACGTCGCTGGACAGAAGGAGCTGGAAACCGTCGCCCTTGTAGTACTGGCCGGTTTGAGCCGAGAACTCGATACCCTCGGACGCATCCTTCAGAATGAAGTTGATCACGCCGGCAATGGCATCGGATCCGTATTGCGCCGCGGCGCCGTCACGGAGAACTTCAACCGACTTGATGGCGATGGCCGGGATGACGGCCGCATCCGCGCCCTGCGAACCCGATCCGGCCGTGCCGACGGAGGCCGACTTGTGGCGGCGCTTCGAGTTTACCAGGAGAAGGGTCTTATCTTCGGAGAGACCACGCAGACGGATCGGGCGAACGAAGGTACCGGTGTTGCTGTTGACGTTGCGGTTCACCGCGAAGGACGGAACCACGGCCTTCAGGATGTCGAGCGTATCGCTCGAGGGAACCGAGCGGAGGTCCTCGGACCGGAAGACGTCGATCGGAACCGGCGAGGATTCCACCGTACGCGCCGCGCCGCGGACGCCGGTGACGACGATGGTTTCGAGATCCGGATCGGCCGCCTGCGCTTGCTGTGCCTGCGCGAGCTGCTCATTGGCCTGTGCCAGTTGCTCCTGATCCTGTGCCTGCGCTTGGACCGCGCCGGCGACTAACAACGCCGCAATTGAAGTGGTAGCAAAAAAGCCCGCCTGAGATCGCCGCTTCATCGTTGATACCCCCTTGTGAGTAGAATTCCCCGTACTGCGTAGATACTCCCCGCAACCATGGCCCGCGCTTCCGCTTGGAGCGGAAGCCCACCCCGGGTCTACTTACGCTCTACCGGTTATGAGCGTGCGCCTGCTCCGGTAGCAGAATTAGCCGAAGTGTCACTTTCGCCGGTCGAACTGATCGAAACCACCGCCCCTCGCCGCAATAAAATGCTGACCGTAAATCGCGTGTGCGGCGCGAAATAAACTGACCGCCTGCAAACGGCGCCGCGCGCCTGACATGAAGCGGCGCGGCTGCATAAGCTGTCATGAAGAACGATTTAGCCCGATTAACATGGGACTGGGTGCAGCGCACACCATCGGCCGCCGACCGCATTGCGGCGGCATGGAAACACGGTCCTGGAAAGGGTCTATCACGGGCGATGCGCGGCGCGCGGAGCCCTTCGACCACACCTGCTTTAAACGCCCCCATGACATGGCACAGATCGTTTATGGCGTCGCGACGTGCCAGAACAGCGCCGCACCGGTTGAACCGCCGGCCTCTACGGCCGAATAACGTACCGGAGCCTCGCCGTCGACAAGATCATAGATATCGTTGCCGTTGACCTCGCCAGGCCTCTTGTCGCCGACGTAAGTGTAAAGGACATAGCCTTTATATTCCCATTGCCGCGTCCCATCCGGACGCTCGGCGATCTGCCAGAAGCCGCCGGCGCGCGCGCCCGGACCCGCGATAAGGGGACGCCATTCCTTAAGACATTCGCTGTCACACCCTCTGACGCCCTGCTTTTTGCCGACCGCGTAGGAGCCGGGCAACCCGTCACGAACATTGTGCCCGCCGAGCTGATAGATGAAAGGGTTGCGCGTGTAGAGCGCTTGACCATTCATCGTTAAAACCTCGGCGATGGGCGTGATTTCGACATTCACACCGCGCGGCATAAAATATTGCGTGGTCAGCGCCGTGCGCCAGTTCGGGCCGGCGCCCTCACCGTTCGCATGGCCGGGCACGATGTCCATCGCATAGGTGTAGAGCGGTATGCCGGCGAAGGCCCATTGGCTCGTTCCGTCTTCAGCCGCAACCACGGTAAAATCGCCAACGCGGGCGGCGCGTGTGGGAGCCCGAACCGGTGCCCACAATTGCGCGCACGGGCCATCGCAGGCGTCGGCGGGTTTGCCCTTCGCCGGTTTGCCCCGATAGAAATAGATCGTCATACCGCGATGGTCGACGAAGCCTTCTCCGAAAGCATTGGAGATCTGGGCAACCGAAATACCAGGAGGCGTCGCGATCTCCTCCGATTCGTAGATCACAAGCTTCCACTGATTCGGATCGACCGCCGGCGCGGATGACGCCATTCCGCGCCTTGAATCGTCGCCCTCCCCAGCTCTCGCACTTGGGGCGGCTTCCGGCCCTTTTGGCCGAACGCTGGCCTTTACGGACGCAACGATGTCGTCAAACGTCGCGGCGATCCGCGCGTCGTCCGCCTCTTCACTCAGGTCTTCGTAGGGAGGATCGTTCTCCCGGGTAAAGAGCGGTTCACCCTTGTAGGCCCATTGCCGGCCGGCCGGCGCCGCGACGACCGTCCAATCGCCGAAGGCGGCCGCCCCTTCGGCAGCCGGTAGCGGGCTCCAGCCCGTCCTGCAGGCGGCCTCGCAAGGTGCCTTTTGATCCAGGCGCGAATAAACCTTCATCCCCCGCTCATCGCCAAGGCGAAACACGATCTGCGCCGCGCGCCGCCCGCCCGAACGCTCCTTCACAAGCGTGATCCCCGAAGGCGTCGCAAACGCCGGTTCGAAATCAGTGGCGCGCGCCGGCGGGCCCGCGACAAACGCCAGCGCGAACATCGATGCGCCGAACCACGTCTTGCGGAAGAAAATACCCATATCAGTCATCGCGCCGCCTCCCTAGGCGAGCACTTCGGAGAACGCCTTTGACGTCTGGTTGCCGTCCGTGCCCCAGGATTGGACTGGCAGGCCGATTGCCTGCTGCAGCGTCAATCCGACGCGCGCCGGCGTATCTCCGGGCGCCGCGACATGAATTCCGGTCTTGAGTTTTCCGTTCGCGCCCCCGACGGAGAAGACGGGAATATTGTTGCAGTCATGCGTCTTGGCGTAGCCGACGTCCGTGGAGACAAGAATGACCGATCGATCGAGCAAGGTTCGATCGCCTTCGCGAATGCCGTCCATGGCGGCAACCACGTCCCGCAGCATTTCCATATAACGCTCCTGGAACCAGGTCGTCGTCGGCTGGTAACCCACGGACGCATCCATCGGCTCCTCGTGGCTGAGAATATGATGCGTGCTGGCCACGCCTGCTTTTCGCAGCGTCGAGCCGGCCTGGGAAATCGCGATATTGAAGACGCGCGTCTGACCGCAGGCCAGCGCATGGGCCAGAAGGCCCGCGAAGAGTTTATTGGCGTTGCGCGCCGATTCGACATCGGTGCCGAGCTCGCCTTCGGTCACGGCGCCGGGCACCGTACAGGCGGCCAGCGGCGACGGCTTCTGCAATTCGACGCTCAGCTGATTTTCCAATTCGCGCACGGACGTGAAATATTGATCGAGACGATGACGATCTTCGGCGCCGAGGCCTTTTAGCACACGCTGACGGTCCTCGGAGACGTACGACAACGCGCTATGGCGAAGGACGACCTCGGCTTCCGGCGTGAATTCCGCCGCATTCGGATCACGGAACTCCTTTCCGAAGATCTTTCCATAAAGCGCGACAGGCGAGATTTCCGACGGATTTGTATCGGCGCCGCGATTGCTCCAGCTTGTCCGCGCGTTTCCGTCACAAGACACCTCGAGCGAGCGGAAGCGGCTACGACTGCCGATCGCGTCCGAGACGATGGTGTCGATGCTGGGCGAGACCTTGCCCTTCCCGCCCGGCGGCGGCGGCGCCACGGCGTTGTGGATGATTTTGACGCCGGAGTAATGCGCCTGATTGCCCTTCTCGTCGAACCGGGCCACGAGCCCGCTGTAGACATTGATTTTGGTGCGGTAATCCTCGAGCGCCGCTGCGGGACCCCGGAAGTTGTAACCCGCGCCGAGAGCCTTGGGCTCCCATTGGCCGGGGTTCAGGCCTAATCCGTAGAACCAGGTTCCGAAGCACACGGGCAGGGCTTCGCCCGACGCCAGCGCCGTGCCGGAGCCGTTCAATGCGATGTTGAGCAGCGGCAACCCGACCGCAATGGCCGAACCGCCCAAAATCCCGCGCATGACGCGGCGCCGGCTGAATTCACTGATCGAGCGCATGTGCCTGTCCTTTCTCGGCAGCTTCCTACTTCTGCGCAACCTCGGCGCCGGTCATGGCACCGGGGCGCGCTGAAACACGTCACTCATCGCGATGCTCCGCATCAGTTCCGGCAAGCGGTATTCCCGCTCGGCGAAGCCGGCCTGGAACTGACGCAGCGTACCCGTCTCGTTCGCGCCCGCCGCCTTGCCGACAGCGAACGAATACAGCCGCGAGACCACACATGAGGTCAGCGCCGGGCTGTCGTGGATCGCCCGCGCGAGGCCGGCGGCGTCGGCAAAGCGCACACCGTTCAATTCGCCGCTGGTATCGATGTCGACGTGGTTTTCCTTGGTGCGGAACGCACCGTCCGAATCAAAGTTCTCAAGCGCGAGACCGATCGGATCGGTGATCTTGTGGCAGCCGGCACAGACCGGCGAACCAAGGTGGGCCTGAACACGATCGCGGGCCGTCCGATGCACCGGATTGCTCGTATCCTGAACCACGGCGAAGTCGACGTTCGGCGGCGGCGGCGGAACCTTCTGGCACAGGAACAGCTCGCGGATCGCTTTCCCGCGCAGCGTCGGGGAAGAACGGCCCGGATGAGAATGCAGCGCGGCGAAACCGGCCTGCGTGAACAGGCCGACGCGCGGATCGCCTTCCGGGTACTCGTAAGGCACCCACTGCGCGGGCACGCCGTTGGCGAAGTCGTTCGCCGGATTTGGGTTGACCGTCACCTGATAGAGGGCGGCAAGTTGCGGCGTCAGGAATGTGTGCCGGGTCGTAAAAAGATCGCGATAGTCGCCTTGACGCACCACGATGTGATCGACAATCGTTCGCAAGCTCTGTTCTTTCGCATCCTCGGCGAGTTTCGCGGCGAACTTTGGATAGATCGACGTGTCTTTCGCCAAAGTGTCGAAATCCTCGAACCCGTACATGTCGGAGAAAAACGCGCGCACACCGTCGGCGAGGCGCGGCGAGGAGATCAGACGATCGACTTCACGCGCGAGCCCGCGCGCGGTCTGCAGCTGGCCTTTGGACGCCGCGAGAAGCAGCTGATTGTCGGGAGACGTATTCCAGAACAGGAAACTCAGCCGTGAGGCCAGCGCGTAACCGTCGATACGGTACTGGCCGCGATTTTTGCGGTCGGGTTCAACGACGTCTCTGACGAACAAGAAGTCCGGCGAAATCAGCATCAGGTTGAGGCTTCTCTCGATGCCTTTGTAAAAGTCCCGAAGCTTGTCGGCGGACTCGCCGGCGACCTTCACGTAACCGTCCAACTGCGCCGGCGTGAGCGGGCGGCGGAACAGAAGCAGGCCGACCGAGTCCAAAAACGTCGCCGCGCATTTATCGTCGCGCATCTTCGGCGTCGCCGGCGCGCATGGGATGAGCGCGGCGCGGTGCCGCTCGTCGGTGACCTGCTTAGCGATGCTTTGCGCCATCGCGTCGTATTGCTTGAATCCCGTGGCGGTAATGCTGGCCGAGGCCGCGCCGAGCGCGAGCAATCCGTCCTGGCGAACCGGCGGTTCGAAGTTGCCGCTCGCCACGACGTCACTGCCGAAAACGTCGGAGATGATGATTTGGTATTGTGTGGGTTGCAGACGCCGCACGACGGCCGATCCGGCCGAGAACGCCTCGTCGTGCGCGCTGGAATCCGAGGCGGGACTCAAAAGCGTCCAGGCGACAGCGACTCCGAGAACCGTCGCAATGGGGCGCACGAGCGAACTTAAACGTACGCACACCATAACTTTCTAGTCCCTGCCGACGGCTGACTTGGCCGGCTGCGGAGCCAGGCTCGATACCTTCTGCGGACTCGCCGCATAGGGCGCCTGCGGCGGCAGAATGCGCGCCGGAACCGCCTCGATGCGGAAGGTGGAGGAAATGTGCGTGTTTTGGCCGGTCACCGGATCCGGGTCGGCGTCCGCGTGTCTGCGCAGGGTGTAATAGACGCCGGGAACATCGAGACTGGATTCCTCGGACGAACTTCCGTGGCTCGCGATCAGCCAGTAGTAGTCCTGCCAGGCGATGTATCCGCCGAGGTAGCCGTTCAAATTGCCTTTGGCGTCGATGGAGAAGCGCAGCTGGGCGTTCTTGAATTTATATTCGGGGATGATCCCCGCTTCGGCCTGCATATGGATGTTCCGCGGCTCAACGGTGATCACGCCATCCTTGCTGCGGCCCTTGAGCACATTGCGCGAGCGCTCGGTTGGCTCCATCACATAGGTGGCGTCCGCCAACGGCTTTGATTGGGCATCGCGATAGGCGTAGCGCAGCGAGCGGGTGAGCGTGACGGTGACATCGCCGTCCTTGCTCAGATCCTCGCCCGAGACCGTGATGACCCACGCCGGCATGGAATCCGAACCGATATCCCAGCGCGTCATTTCGTAGTACGGCCGGTCCGGCAAATTCACATGGTACATCTTGGAGCAGCCGAGCGCGCGGAAGACTTCGTTGTCCACGCCCGTCAGACGCGTATCCGGATCCTGGAAGGATTTGGGGCCGTTCTTGCCGTCGAGATCGAACCCGAAGGCCATCTTGCCTTCGACGGGTTTGAGCTGAGGATCGGGAACCGACAAGGGATACAGATAGACGTTCGCGGGCTTGCCGTCCTTCTTGCCGCGCATCTGCATAAGCTTTCGCCATTCACGCCCGTCGCCGGTGATGACCTTCTCGGCTTCGGACGGCGAAAAGCCCATCTCGCCCAGGCTCCGCGCCCAAATCTGGATATTGTCGGGATTGATTCCCTTCGGGCAGCTGTCCTTGTCCGCGTAACCGGCGGTGTGGAACCAGCTCACGACGAAGCCCTTCGTTTCCGCGGCCGCGGCCGGAAGCGCGAGAAGGGAAAGCGCGAATACGGGCGCGAGGCCAAACAGCGGCAGTCGAACCGTCATCGACGAATCTCCCTCTCAGCCGAACAGGCGTAATCGCCGCGCCGCGCCATCTCGCTTCTTATTGTTATACTAAATTGGATGATAACAATCAGTCAATCATCACATCGGGATGAAATCCCGCAAAAATCGCAATAAAACTCCGAACTTACGTGCTTTACAGCTGAGCCGATGGTCGCCGCAGGCGGGTATGTGTAACAGGCGCTGGAGCGCCTAACTTTGGCGCGGAGACCAGAAGAACCGGACGGTCCGGTTGGTAAAATTCAGACCGATCTGATCGAACCGCCGCAGCACATCCATGCCGAGCAATAGGGCGCGCTCGCGCATGAGTCCAAAACGGCGGAACGGATGGACGTCGGCGAACGCAATCGGAAGCTGGCTAACGATCATTCCGCCAATGCGAAGCCGGCGCACCGCGATGTAATCAGCCTCCATTTTCTCGCCGGTGACGCTGATCAAATCCATCTTCTGCCGTTGGCCAAGCCCGCGTTCGCGCATGACAGAGCGGCGCAAGGCTTCATTGCCGATGCTGAATTGAGCCCCCGTGTCAATCACGACCCGGACGGTGTCGTCCTTGGGGCCCAAACCCGCATTTGTCAGAACAAGCTGGCCCAGCCGGCTGCGGGCGGTCACGAGGATCGATTCACCTTCCCAATCGGACGCCGGGCTGGGCGCCGCATTCATCGCCATGGTCGCGCGGCGAAAATCGAGCACGATCCTCTGTGACTTAAGAACGTCCAGGCCGATGATTCCCATCCCACCGATATTGCGCTCGGCGAAATGCGGCGCGGCCTTCGGCGCCAGCGCACGGCCGTCGATCTCGAACTTCGGCAGAAGAATTGTTTCCGACGTCACGGGCCCGCTCACGGTGTGGACCTGCACCCGGCGGCCCTTTTCCAACCGCAGGGCCGCCGCAAGCTCCGAGGCGATGACCGTCCGCTCGGACGCCGTATCGACGATAAAAGGAAAGGGTCCCTTCCCCGCGATGGAAACCGGAACCGTCACCCGGGCCGCGCCGTCAAAGCCGACATCCAGGCGGTGCGTCTCGTCTTGAGACCAGGCCGGCCACGAACAAACGCCTCCGCCAAGAAGCGCCATCACGCTGCGTCGTGTGACCTTGTGCCGGAAATGCATGAACCCTCTTGGCCGGGCTTCGCTTCCAAACCGCGCCCAGATTGGACGAATGCGCCATGGACCCGCAATACGCTCTATTTCCCTTAATCCTGGGCGTGTTTCGGGTAGGCTGGAGCCCGTCCACACTTTCGGGGAGACCGGACAATGAACCGACGGAAGCTTCTGGCCACTACCACCGCTTTCGGCCTGCTGACCGCCGGACGCGCGTTCAGCGCCTCCGCACCGTATGACCTCGTGATCAAGGGCGGGCATGTGATTGATCCGGCATCAAGGGTCAACGCGGTCCGCGACGTCGCAATTGCCGGCGGCAAGATCGCCGCCGTTGCCGCCACGATCGATGCCGCAGGCGCGCAGACCGTGAACGCCGCCGGCAAGTACGTTATTCCGGGCATGATCGACATTCATTCTCACGCCGGTGACACCCAAGGCGGCCCGACGATGAACGTCGAGGACGGCATAACCGGTTATGTGGACGCCGGCAGCAGAGGCGCCGACAAGATTGACGAGGTCATCGCCGTCGTGAAATCCGGCCCGCAACTGGGCCGGGTCTTGCTTAACATCGCGCGCACAGGTTTGTTGGCGGGCGGCGAGTTGCAGGACATCAACAATGCCGACGTCGCCCTGGCACGGGATACCATCGCCAAGCACCGCGACGTCATCGCCGGCATCAAGGCGCGGCTTTCCAAGAATGTCGCGGGCGACAATGATGTCGAAGCACTGCGCCGCGCCAAGGAAGCGGCGGCGCCCTCCGGTGTGCCCGTCATGATCCACATCGGCCAGTCCGTTTCTCCGCTATCTCAAGTCATGGCGCTTATGAAGAAGGGCGATGTGGTGACGCACCTGTTCGCACCGCCGCCGGGGGCCATCGTCGATGAGGCGGGCAAAATCCTTCCGTCCGTCCTTGAAGCGCGGCAGCGAGGCGTCTGGTTTGATATGGGGCATGGGAGAGGCGGCCACTTCCGCTGGGATACCGCGGAAAAAATACTGGCCGCCGGTTTCCTGCCGGACACGCTTTCCACCGACTGGACGCCGCAAGGGCGTGTCGCGCAATTCGTGGACCTTCCCACCGTCATGTCCAAACTGATGTATCTGGGCATGACGCTGGAGCAAGTCGTCGCTTGCGTGACCAGCAGCGCCGCGCGGGTATTCGAATCATTCCGTGACAAGGGCTCGCTCAAAGCCGGGGCGCCGGCCGATGTGTCGTTGCTCGAACTCCGCGGCGGCGCGTTTGACTTCCTCGACAACTACAATGAAAAGCGGACCGGCAAACAAAAGCTGTTCCCGGCTGGAACGGTCCTCGCGGGAAAATGGATCCCCCGGCCCGCCTGATCGCACACCCTTGAAAGAAAAAAGGCCGTCCCGAAGGACGGCCTTGTTAACTGGGGAACCTTGGCGGCGTTACATCTTGAAGCGCACGCCCGCGCGGAACGTGCGGCCCAAGGCGTCGTAAATGTTCACGTTCGTTTGCGTATAGTGAATGGCGTTGATACCGGTCTTGGGAACGATCACCGGATCCGAGTTCAGCAGATTCTGGATGTTGAGGAACCCGGTGATCCCGTCGGAGAACTGGTACTGCACGGAGGAGTCGAACCAGTACTGACCGTCCACCCAGTTGCGATCGATGGTGCGGTTATTGATGTTCGACGTGGGGCAGTTGGTCTGACATTCAATGAACGTCGGATCGATCGTCCCGCCCGAGAAGCCGCGTGCGGTCAGGGCGATGGTGAGCGGGTCGTTGGTATAGGTGACAGACCCGTTCCAGCGGAATTTCTGCAAGCCGCCGTCATTGGACGTTCCTTGATTCCATCCCACCCGGTCTACCGGAGGGGTCAGGACGGGGTCCTGCCAGTGCTTGAGATATTTTGTCGCGACCATGTTGAACCGGAGCGAGCCCGACCAATCCTCAACGAGGGTATCGAGGTCCATGGTGTACGTGGCTTCGAAGTCAATTCCGCGCGTGATCTGTTTGGCGATATTGACCGGCTGGGTCTGTTCGACGATCAGGGCCACCCCATCTTGGACAACGCGCTGGAACGAGTTGCAGAACTGGGTGTATCCCAGGAAGCACAGGTTGAGCGGGCCCGAGATCGTCGTGATCAAACCTTTGACATCGATATTCCAGTAGTCCACCGACGCGCTGAAGCCCGGAAGGAACGTGGGCTGCACAACCACGCCCACCCCGGTCGTATCGGCTTTCTCCGGCTTAAGATTGAGATTGCCCGTCGTTTGGGCGTTGATCGTCACGATCGCGTTATTGTTGAACGGGTCCACACGATTGCTTTGAAAACTCGACGATAGTCCCGCGAACAGTTCCGAAAGGTTCGGCGCGCGAATGTCCCGCGAGCGCGTGGCACGGAACCGGATATCGTCGATCGGCGCCCAGGTCACGCCCGCCTTCCAGGTCGTGACATATCCCGAAACGCTGTAGTCCGTTGCGCGCACCCCTGCATTGAGGTCTAGGATCTTCGCGAACGGCGTTTCCTTGGCGATCGGAACGACGGTTTCCAGGAAGGCTTCCGTCACGCTGTATTTGCCGATCGCGGGCACATAGTTGCCGTTCAGGAAGCCGGTCGGCACCGTCGCCGAACCGTCGACCTTTTCGATGCGATGCTCGATCCCCATGGCCAGCGATACCGGCCCCGCCCAATTCTCGAAGGGCTCGCCGCTCATTTCGGCCGACGCAACGTTCTGGATATAGTGCTCGTTGCGCTGATCGAGCAGGAGGATGTAGTCGATGGCGGCCTGCGAGTTCACGCCGATGCCGAAGGGATTATAGGGAACGCATGCGTTGCCCCACGGATCGATGACTTGCGAGCGGCAGACGATCGCACCGTTGGCGTTGCGCACAGAGTCGAGGGCGCGGTTATAATTCGCCAGGAACGGCACGCGCTCGTTTCTGGACGACTGCCTGGTGATGCCGGTGCCGAGATAACCTTCCCAATTCCACGCCGTGCCGAACGCATCCATCGTTCCCGTGATGCCGACGGCATTGCGGTTGGTGACGCGGTTGTTGCGCAACTCGGGAGCGCGAAAATCGAAGTCGGCATTACTGGTGCCGAAGGTGAACGACGTGACCCCCAGCGCCACCGCGCGCGCCGCGATCTCGGCCGGAAGGTATGGGTTGTCCGCTCTCAGCGTGAGGTTCCCGGAGAAGAGAGGCGACAGGGCGACGTTGTACGAGAAGGTGTGCGCCCACGATGACTGAAAGTAGACGTTCACGTCGTCGGTCAAGTCATAGGAGACCCGCAGGAAAATATTCTGGTTGTTTTCCTTAGTCCCGAGGTCCGGCACGTTGTGGAGGCTATGCGCGTCGGATTGGGAAGAGCCGTACGCATTGGTGCCGTCGTTGAAGATGCCGTAGTCGAATTGGTACGGCGTGCCTCCGGGACCGAAGGCAATGCCCTTCAGAGGGCCGCCGGTGATCAGGCCGCCTTTTGTTGAACGCATATTGATGATCGGATCCCGGACGATCTGCTCCGGCAGACCGTTGGTCGGCGTATAGGCGGGGTTATTCATGACCCCGATGTTGGTCCTGTTCCATGCGCGGTTGGTAGGATCCTGGACGCCGGCGGTGGCTTCGACTTCGCCGCTCATGATGATATGGCCGCGGCCGCCGGCGAACGGGGTGCCGCCGGTCAGGACGACCCTCCAGTTTTCGTTGTCGCCGTAGTTGGTGATGG
>JAYSFT010000024.1:0-25492 GCA_041913245.1 Rhodospirillaceae bacterium
TACCGGACAAGCCCATCGTCATCAATCTCAACGTCAAGATCGAGCAGGAAGTGCGCGTGAAGCTCGAGAAGGGCGTCGAAGACGCGATGCTGAAAAACCCCAAGATCTTTTAGCTTCAAGACCCTTCTCATTTCGGCCTGAGGAATTCCCCCATGACACACACACATTCTCGGCGTCTGCGCGCGGCCTTCGCCGGCGCGCTGTTGTTTGCCTTCAGCGCGGCGGTGCCCGCGTCGGCCCTCGATCTCGACCAGGCCCGCGCGGCCGGCCAGATCGGCGAACGCCCCGACGGCCTGGTGGGCCCGGTTTCGGCGGATGCGAACGCCGAAGTCCGCGCGCTGGTGGACAGCATCAACAAGGCGCGCCTCGACGCCTACCGCGCTCTCGCGCAGAAGGAAGGCACGCCTCTGGAAGCGGTGCAGACGGTTGCCGGCGAACGGCAGACTCAGGCCGCGGCGCGGAACGGCTGGTTTGTGATGGACGCCGGCGGCCGCTGGCGTAAGCCCTAAAGCCCCAGCGCCTAAGCCCGAACGCTTTAGCGCGCGCCGGCCGGCGTGGCGGTATAACCGACGCCGGTGATGGCCTGGGCCGCGCCCATGAGGGCCTGATTGAACTCGTAGATCGCGATCCCGCGTTCGGCTTCAACCGCGAACGGTGGCGTTACGTTGGCCGCCTGGGCCGCCTGGGCCTGCATGATCGTGGCGCCCACTTCACGCGACACCAGGACGCCGCCGAAACTGACGACCTGCTCCTGGAACGGACCATGGTGCCCACGCCGGCGCGGCGTCGTATCGAAGCCTCCAAAATCATCGTCGTAGGGATGCCATTGATCGCGCGGCGGCGGCGCATAGGCGCCGCCCATGGAGTCCACATACTCATGGGCCGACGCGACGGAGCTGCGATGGAGCGGAATCCGGGGGCTGGCGCCGACGATCCCTGCATTGGAGACCTGAGCGGTGCTCATTTGGGCGCACCTTGCGCCCTTAGCGCAGAAGTAGAATTTTTAAAGTTTTCCACAGATCACTTATATTGCGCCGTTCTTCGGCAAGTCAAATGACCTGGATCAAACATCGAACCTCATATTCTGTGAGGCGCGGTGTCTCCCACGGTAAAAAAGTTATTACTTTCCAAAACTTAAAGAGTCCTTAAGACGCCCAGGGCAGACTCCGGGGACAGTCCGCTCAGCTTTGCAGGGCGAGCGCGACCAGCGACCACATATACAGCGTCACGAAAAGGCCAATCAGGGCAGAGGCTTCCTTCAAAAAAGACGTCGCAGACATCGGTCTCTCCTATGTTCCTTATTTGTTCCTGTTGTGGATAAGAACAAATAAGGAACGAACAGTCAAGCGTCTTCTCAAAGCGGTTGTCCGCCTGTCTTTGGCCCTCCGCCGCTGTTAAATGACCCCTCCCATGGACTCAGACCACCCGCCCCTTTCCCGTCGTTTCAGCGTCGCGCCCATGATGGACCGCACGGACCGGCATTGCCGCGTCCTGATGCGCCTCATCTCGCGCCGGGCCCTTCTCTATACGGAGATGGTCACCAGTCCCGCCCTGGTTCGCGGGCGTACGCCCGAGCGCTTCCTGGGTTTCTCCGGCATCGAACACCCGGTCGCGCTCCAGCTCGGCGGATCGGATCCGCGGGAACTGGCCGCCGCGGCCCGCATGGCCGCCGACCGGGGGTATGACGAAATCAACCTGAATGTCGGCTGCCCCAGCGACCGTGTGCAGTCCGGCCGGTTCGGCGCCTGCCTCATGGCCGACCCACAGCTCGTCGCCGATTGCGTGGCCGCGATGCGCCAGGCGGTTTCGATCCCGGTCACGGTGAAGACCCGCATCGGCATCGACAATCTCGACAGCCCCGAATATCTCGCCGGCTTCATCGCCGCCGTGGCGCAGGCGGGCTGTTCCAGCTTCACCATCCATGCCCGCAAGGCCTGGCTGAAGGGCTTGAGCCCGAAAGAGAACCGCGAGATCCCGCCGCTCCACTACGAGCGTGTCCACATGCTCAAGGCGCAGTTCCCGCACCTCGAATTCATCCTGAACGGCGGCATCACGGATCTTCGCGTGGGCGCGGCGCATATGACGGACGCCCATGGCCCCGCGCTCGACGGCGCGATGGTCGGCCGCGCCGCCTATGACACGCCCTATATCCTCGCCGACGTCGATCGCCTTTATTACGGCGATCCGACGCCGGCGCGCACACGCGCCGAAGTCATGGCGGCCTATGTCGACTACGCACGCGGCCAAATGGCGGACGGCGTCTTCGCGCACCACATTTTGCGTCACGCCGCGGGCCTGTTTCACGGCGGCCCGGGCGCGCGGGGATGGCGGACCAGCATCATGACCTTTGGACGCGAGGGCAAGAATATGACCGATCTCGTTTCCCTGGCCGCGGACCTCGACGGCCGGCGGGCGGAAGCGGCTTGATCCTTTTGTTAACCTATTGGTACTACGTAACATACTGATTGCTTGCCGATGACGTCGGGGGGCCAAGGCCTCCCTGGCGCGCCGGCACAGGGAAAACGACGTATGGCTGCGCAAACAGCACCGCGATACGCCATCTATTACGCGCCCGAACCGGACAGCGCGCTCGATACCTTTGGCCAAACCTGGCTGGGGCTTCGCGGCGCCGACGCCTTGGCCGCGGCCATCGGCCGGACGAGCGAAGTTTCCGCCGCGCGCATCGCCGAGTTCACCGCCAACCAGCGCCGCTACGCCTTTCACGGCACGCTGAAGCCGCCCTTCGAGCTGAACGTCGCCAACACCGCCGAGGGCTTGCTCGCCGCCGCCAGGGTCTTTGCCCGCAGCCGCGGCCCCATCGAATTGCCGCCGCTCGAACTCGCGGTCATCGGAAAGTTCATCGCCCTGACCCCGGTTGCCGAATCGGCGGCGCTGGAACGCCTGGCCGCCGCCTGCGTGCGCGCCTTCGAAGGCTTCCGCACCCCGCTCTCCAAGCAGCAGGAAGAAGACTACAAGCTCAACAAGCTCACGGTGCACCAGGAACAGATGCTGGAGCATTGGGGCTATCCCTACGTCATGGAAGAGTTCCGCTTCCATATTTCGCTCACCGACCGCATCGACGACGACCGGGAACGCAAGGCGGTCATGGGGCTTCTGACCAAACTCGCCCAACCCATCGTCGGCCAGCCGCTGCGCATCCGCGACCTCGTCGTGTTCGGGCAGAACGGGCTCGGCCAGCCGATGAAGCCGCTCGAACGGATTCCCTTCGGCCGCATGGCCTAGCCTCGTGCCGCCCGTCGTCCAAAAATGATCCGGAACTGGATGGCAGCGCTGACATCGGCGCTTTCCCATGTTCGCGCCGCGATCCGGCGCTTCGCCGGCGTTCAGGAAGAGGAGACAATCGAATCCGCGCGCGTCTACTGGGACGACGGCGTCGCGCTGGCGCTCACGGACCTGGTGCAGGAAGCCGAGACGCGCGCCAGCGGACGTGTCCAGGTCATCACGCTCGGCGGGTTCCGCGACGTCATCGGCGAGCTCTGGGACAAATACGAGCAGCGCATCCTGCTCATCACCGAGACCACGATCGCGCGCATGATCGGCAAGGGCAACACCTTCATCGCCCAGGACAAGGACACATGGCTGCTCTTGTTTCCGGCCTTATCGGAGCCGGAGGCGCTGCAACGCGCCGACGCCATCGCCGCGCGCATCGGTGAAAAACTCGTCGGCGCCCAGTTCACCGAAGTTCCGCCGCCGCTGCCCGAAACGTCGAAGCTCGACCTCAGCGGCGCCCTCAACGCCGACGGATCGCTCAATATCGAGCGCGTGAGGGCCGCGGTCGAGAACGTGCGCCGGGCGACGTCCCTCGGCCCCGGCGCCGGGAAGGGCGCGATCAAGAAGCCCGCCAAACCGCCGCGCCCGGCTGGGATCGTCCCGGCGAAATCCGACCTGTCCGCGAAATCTGAAGTCACACAGCTGACCGTCTCGTTCCGCCCCGCGTGGAACGCAGAAACGCAGAGCCTCAGTTCGTACTTCTTCCGGGCCGCCAAGCCCGATGGATCGGACATCTTCGCGCCGGGCACGGCGCCGCCGAACGATGCAACCATGCTCGATCTTCTTGCCGCCGCCACGCGCGCCTTCTCCGAGATGTGCGAACAGGGGCTGCGCGCCACCCTCACGATTCCGATTCCCCTTCCCACGCTGCGCGGGCCCGCGTGCCCCGAAATCCAGAAATTGATCGCGAATCTTCCGCAGCGGGACCGCCTGATGCACCTGCGGGTCGAGATCACCCATGTTCCGGCCCGCATCGGCGCGGAATCGCTGGTACCGATCCGCGAACTCTTCCGCCCTTACACACGCGACGTCGCGTTTTTGCTCGACCTGTTTGCTCCGGCCGATCAGGTGCTGGCGCTGGACCACGTTGTCGTGGGGATCGAGCTTTCCCGCAACACACGGCACAGTGAAGACGCAATCTTCCAGGCGATGCTGGTGTTCCGCCAGCGCGCCGGCCAGCGTCGGACCTACGCGCTCGGCCTTGCCAGCCGATCGCAGGTCGCCCACGCCGTCACCGCGAACATCGCGGAAGTCGGCGGCACCGGAGTCGCCGCGGACGTGAAAAAACTGCCCGATCAAGTCACCGTGATTCGCCGCCAGGACCTGTTGCTTTAGCGGGCATGCGCATTCAATCCCAAAGCCGTTTGCGCTATAATCGCCGCACCAACCTGGAGGTCTCCATGCGGCACTCTCATGTCCTGATCGCTGGCGCGGCCACCCTCGCATATGTATCCGCGGCCGCCGCGGCGGAGCCCGCGCGACAAGCGCCCGCGAAGCCGGCCGCGACAAAGCCTTCCGCGAAGCCGCTTCAATTCAGGGATCTCGGCGGCGTGAAAAGCTGGCGTCCCGGCGAGAAGGACACCATCATTTACGTCCAGGGCCAGGACAACGGTTGGTACCGCGTCGACACTTACGAGACGTGCATGAAGTTCGTGAACGATAAAGGGCTGCGCTTCATCACCGAGGAAATCGAGACCGGTCAGCTGTTCAGCAAGGTGATCGCGGACAAGTACATCTGCACGGTGATCGAAATCACGAAAATCGACGCGCCGCCGCCCCGTCAGGCCGCCAAATAGCGCGCCTTCAGGAATTCGGCGATGGCGTCCGCCGCCCGGATTGACGACGCGGTGGGCTGAAGATCGAACGTGTCCTGGAAGGCTTCTTCCTGGATCGGACGATATCGGGCGTGAGACTCCGCGACGCCGGCAAGCGCCGCGCCGAGATGACGCACGTCATCGAGCACGGGGCCGAATTTCCAGAACGCGTAATTGACGTCGTCTTGCCAGCGCGCACCGTGGGCGTTCAGGAAAAGGCACGGCCGGCGCTCGACCAGGAATTCATAGACCTGGCTGCTCACGTCGCCGACATAGATGTCGGCCGCGAGCGTATAGGTCATGTCCACCGACGCCGAACTGCCGGTGTCGATCAACATATGCGGGCAGTCGCGGAATCGGCGCGGCAGATCGCGGCGCACGCGGGCGACCCAGGATTCCAGGGAGACGTGCAGCTTGCGCCGGAACAGCATGACGTGCGGCGCGAAGATGAGGTTGTAGTCCTTGCTGGCGCGGAAAAAATCCAGCACCTCGATCCCCATGTTGTACCAGGAGGACAATTTCGGTTCGGGATGCGGATTGTAAAGGACCACGGGCTTGTCGTCGGGGAACAGTTTCTTGCGCGTCGCCCGCGCGGCGTTCACCGCATCGAACTTGGTGTAGCCCACCACGGCGATTTGATCGTCGCGCAGATAACCAAGACGCAGGAACCGCTCGCGCTGTTTCTCGCCGGCGATCAGCACCAGATCGTTTCCGCCGAAAGACGGTTTGAAACCGATGGACCGGTCGCCCGCGCCATGGTCGATGCGGATGATCTTGAGATGCCCGAGCCCGCGCAGCTTCTTGAGAAAGAGGCTGGTGCCTTCGGTGACGATCAGAGCGTCCAGCTTCGCGAACAGATCGCGGTTGCTGTAAAGATTGTCGAGCCGGCTGAACGGGCTGACTTTATCGAGCACGCCGGCGATCGGCTTGCGCCAGGCCGGGCGCGACAGCTTGATGATCTCGACCCGGCCGATCAGCTCCGGCCCGCACACGTCGATGACGGCCTGGATCAGCGTCTCGGACGTCGCCAGCACCGTGATCTGGATATTCTTGTGCCGCTCCAGCAGGCGCGGAATCACCACGGCGCTGTGGCGCACCTGATGCGCGCCTTCGTGGTTGTAGAGAAACCCGACACGCAAGGGACGCTCGGCCGAGACCGCCGCTGGCTTCGATACCGCGTTCACGATTGGGCGCGCACGCCTTCCCCTCGGCTCGCAAGAACTTGTTCGGCAATCGCAATATGCTCCGGACGATCGACGTCCATCGCAGCGACGGCATCATCCAGCACGATGGGCTTCGCGCGCAAGCCCAACGTCTTCGAGGCGGCTTTAAACGCCTTGGTGAGGTCGAGCAAGCCCAGGACCGCGCGGAGCAGCGTAAAAACGCCGAAATGCAGGATCAGCTGCCAGGGTTTCTTGCGCCGGCCCTCGACTTCCCGCCACGCGCGCGCCGCCTTGGGGCCGACGCCGGGCATGAGCGCGAAAAGATTGCAGCCGCTGAAACCCGAACCTCCCAGCCTGATGAATGTCCGCTTCGCGTCCGGAAAAGCGGCGCGGATGTCGGTTTCACGCGCGAGCCCAACCCCGGCATCGAGGTCCGGGTCGCCTTTCACGGCGTCGCAAAACCGTTCGAGCGTCGCGACGCTCAGCAGCGGATTGTCGGCCGTGGTGACGAGAGCGGCGACGTCGGGTCCGAGAGTCTCGGCGATCTTGAGAACGCTGCCCGCCGGGCTTTCCGCGCCTTCCGCGAATGAGACGCGGCCCGCCGCCCCGCGCGCGGCCAGCAGCGCGGCGACATCGGCGCTGGTCTCGAAGTCCGCGACGCGGTTGGCGACGATCGTGATGGGCCCAAGCCCGCGCGCCGACAGCAGCACATCGAGCACGTAGCAGATCATCGGCCGCCCATGGAGCGGCAGGAACGCCTTGCGCTTGCCGGGGGACATCTGCGCGAGCGCATCCCCGGGACGGTCGCCGGACAGCAGGATCGTATGGAACATGAATTTCAACGCCTGTGGTGCGCGGAGGCCCCTTGCCCCCGACGGCGGCGCCGGCCGTCAGAACGCGCCGTGCGTCCCAAGGACCTTGCCGACATCCTCGCCCATGATGATGGCATAGCGGATATCGAATTCCTTCTTCAAGGTCGCCATGGCCTCGTCGCGGATCGAGGGCCATAATTCCTTTGGAATCGCCAGCACACCGTCATCGTCGGCGTAGATATAGTCACCATTGTTAATGGTGACATTGCCGATCTTGATCGGCCGGTTCATCGCGTGGACCGTGCCTTCATACTTGATATCGTCGCAATAGATCCCGCGCGCGAAAACGGAGAACTCCAGGCCATTCAGCTCCGCGGAATCGCGCGTGTAGCTATCGACCACGGCGCCCACGGCGCCTGACCGGATGGAGATATTTGCATTCAGGTCGCCGAAGTAGGCTTTGTCCTTCACGTCGTTCTGCACGACAATCACGTCGCCCGGACGGATGAAGTCGTAGGTGCCAAGGGCTGTGTAAATCCCCTTCCAGTCGTCTTTCTTACGCAGTTTGCGAAGTTCCAGGGTTTTGGCGACGCCGAGAACGGAACGGCCGCTGACGCGCCGGAAGCCGGGCGGGAACAGCGCCTTGATCCCGCGCTCCTTGCAGATGTCGGCGAGCAGCGAGGCGCACAGGTGCGGGCGGATGGCGTCGAGCTGCGCGTTGTGCACGGCGCGGTAGCCCGCGCAGATACGCTCGGCCAGCGCCAGGTCGTCCGGCCAGTTCACGTCGAAGGCCTCTTCGTCGGTGAGTTCGAAGAACACCACCTTGTCGCCGAAGCGGCGTTTGGGTTTGGCCTTGCCCTTGCGCTTCACCATATAGAGCCCCATGGACTCCAGGATGGTTTCCGGCAGATCGACGGAGTTGGGAATGCGGCCTTCGCCGTACGCCGGACGCCCTTTCGCCCATGTGTACTGCTTGCGCTTTTGAACCGCGACCAGCGAGTCGGCGGACATGTCGGCCTTCATCGCGCGGATGGCGCGCGTCATGGTCTCGGCCGTGATGAAGGGGCTGGTGCAAAGGCACTGGATGTAAAGGTCGGCGTCCACCTTCGCGCATTCGTTCGCGAAGAGTTCATGGCCGTCGGTCTGGTTGGAGGCCAGCTTGGTGTCGCGTTTGAGGATTTTCACCGGAAGGTCGGACGCCATCTCGATGATTTTCTCGGATTCCGTGTCGAGATAGACGTCGTCGATTTCCGGGCAGGCCAGGAGCTGGATCAGCTTGCGCTTAAAGAGGTATTCGCCGTCGAGAATAACGGTATTCTTGTTGCGAATACGGCTGCTCTCGCCCTTTGCCGGCACGAACGCGACGGTGCGCATCAGAAGCTCCACTCACTCTCGGAAAACGGGACAATCCGCCGAGTTTAGATTAGGACAAACGAAGTTAAGAGACCCCTAAAGAGGCTAGGTGAGGACCGCATGACCCCCGACGATTCTTCCGCGATCACGACCATCCGGCTCGCCGACTACACCCCGCCCGCCTATGCGATCCGGACCGTCGCGCTCACGTTCGACCTCCTGCCCTCGGCCACGCGGGTGACCTCGCGCCTTACGATCGAGCGGCGGTCCGCCTCGCCACAGCCGCTGGATCTCAATGGGGAAGGCCTCAAGCTTCTGAAGATCGCCGTCGACGGCCAGCCTCTCGCTTCGTGCGCGTATCAGCTCACGGAAAACGGGCTGACCCTGCCGGCGCCGCCCGCGGCGTTTGTCCTCGAGACCGAAGTCGAGATCGATCCGGAGGCGAACAAGGCCTTGGAAGGCCTTTACCGTTCGCAAGGCGTCTTTTGCACCCAGTGCGAGGCGGAAGGCTTCCGCCACATCACGTATTTCCTCGACCGGCCGGATGTCATGGCGACGTATCGCGTCACCATCCGCGCCGTGAAGAAAGACTGCCCCGTGCTTCTGGCCAACGGCAACCCGGTGGAAACCGGCGATCTTCCCGACGGCCGGCACTATGCCGTGTGGCACGATCCGCATCCGAAGCCCTGCTACCTGTTCGCCCTCGTCGCCGGCGACCTCACGCATATCGAGGATGGCTTCACGACGGCGTCGAACCGCAAGGTCCGTTTGCGCATTTATGTCGAACACGGCAAGGCCGCGCGCGCCAAATACGCGATGGAGTCCCTGATCCGCTCCATGAAGTGGGACGAAGTCGCCTTCGGGCGCGAATACGATCTCGACGTGTTCAATATCGTCGCCGTCAGCGACTTCAACATGGGCGCGATGGAGAACAAGGGGCTCAACATCTTCAACGACAGATACATCCTCGCCGATTCCGATACGGCGACCGATCTCGATTATTACCTGATCGAGTCCATCGTGGGTCATGAGTACTTCCACAATTGGAGCGGCAACCGCGTCACCTGCCGCGATTGGTTCCAGCTCAGCTTGAAGGAAGGCCTCACCGTCTTCCGCGATCAGGAATTCACCGCCGACATGCGCAGCCGCGCGAACAAGCGCATCGACGACGTCGAGACGCTGCGCACTTCGCAGTTCCGCGAGGATGCAAGCCCGCTCGCCCATCCGGTGCGTCCCGACAGCTATGTGGAGATCAACAACTTCTACACGGCGACGGTGTACCAGAAGGGCGCCGAGGTCATCCGCATGATGCACACCCTGCTCGGCGCCGAGGCGTTCCGCGCCGGCATGGATCTCTACTTCGCGCGGCACGACGGCCAGGCGGTCACCTGCGACGATTTCGCCAAGGCCATGGAGGACGCCTCCGGCCGGGACCTGTCTCAGTTCAAGCTTTGGTACAGCCAGGCCGGCACGCCGCGGATCTCCGTCGAGGATCACTACGACGCAAGGACGAAAACGCTGAAACTCACGGTCCGCCAAAGCTGTCCGCCGACGCCGGGGCAACCGGACAAGAAGCCGTATCATATCCCGCTCGCGCTCGGGGTGATCGGCGACGACGGCCGGGATCTGCCGCTGGCCCTCGCCAAGGGCAGGATCGACGGCGGCGTTCTGGAACTGCGCGCGGCCGAGGAGGTCTTTGAATTCACCGGCATCGCCGCCGCCCGCCCGCGCCTCTCGCTCAACCGCTCCTTCTCCGCACCCGTCATCGTCGAACGCAAGGAAGCCGAAGAAGACCTCGCCTTCCGCATGGCGCAGGATTCCGATTCGTTCAACCGCTGGAATGCCGCGCAGGACTTTGCCTGCGGCGTCATTCTTTCGGGCGTTGCGACCGCGCTCGAAGGCGGGGCGCCGCGGATCAGCCCGCTGTTTCTCTCGGCCGTCGGCGCGATCGCGCGGAACGATCAGCTGGAGCCCGCCTTCAAGGCTTCCGCGCTGGGTTTACCGGCGGAAGACTATCTCGCCAATCGGATGTCGCAGGAATCGCCGCTGCACCTGCATCACATGCGCAAGCAGGTGCGCCGCGCGGTTGCCGAGGCCCACGCGGGCGACTTCCGCCGCATCTATGACAGCCAGCGCGCCAACGCCCCCTATGTGCCCGATGCCGCCGGCATGGGCCGGCGCATGTTGAAGCGCACCGCGCTCGGCTATCTCGGCACGCTCGAAAGCACCGACAGCGTCAGCCTGGTGAAAGCTCAGTTCGACGGCGCCGACAACATGACCGACCGCATGGACGCGCTGGCGATCCTCAATCAAATCGACGTCGAGGAACGCGAAGCGGCGCTCGCGGCCTTCTATGACCGCTTCAAGAGCGACCATCTGGTAGTCAACAAGTGGCTGTCGGTCCAGGCCATGTGCCCGCTTCCGGGCACGCTGGCGACGGTCCGCAAGCTGCTGTCGCACCCGAGCTTCGACCTTAAAAACCCCAACAAGCTGCGGGCCGTGATCGGGGTCTTCAGCCTTTCCAATCCGGCGAATTTTCATGCGGTGGACGGTTCGGGCTATGAGTTCCTCGCCGAACAGATCCTTGCCATCGATAAATTCAATCCGCAGGTCGCCGCGCGTCTGGTGCCGCCCCTGGGGCGCTGGCGCCGATTTGATCCGGCGCGTCAGGACCTCATGAAAGCCCAGTTGGAGCGTCTGGCGGGCGCCGCGCAGATCTCGCGGGATGTCCGCGAGCTTGTCACGAAAAGTCTTCAGGGCTGATAAAAGACCGGCGGCCCGCGCCCGCTCCGCAAGAAGACCCCTCTGTAAGAAAATGTAACCCGTCTGTTACGCACGGCCTCGTGGCTTGACTTGAAGCACCCGGGCGTTAAGAGGAGACTCGTGCCCATGTAACCACGAGGAGCCCTCACGTTGTCACTCCCTAAAATTGCCCTGATCGGCGCCACCGCGATTGCGTTCGCGTCGTTTGTCTCCGGCGCCGCTTTTGCCGCCGACGCCGCTCGTGGCGCCAAGCTTTATGAAGAGCAGGCTTGCAACGGCTGCCATGCCGCCAAGACCGTGCTCGTCGGACCGCCGCATTGCGGTGTTGTGGGCCGCAAGGCAGGCTCGGTCCCCGGCTACGATTACTCCGACGCCGTCAGGTCGTCCGGCCTGACCTGGACGGAAGCGAATATCAGCCAGTTCATCGAATCGCCCCTGACCTTTATGTCGGGCACCAAAATGGGTTTCGCCGGCCTCTTCGACGAGAAGGACCGCGCGGACCTGATCGAATTCCTGAAGACCGAGCGGGCGGCTGATTCGCCTGAGTGCAAATAAATCCTAATGCGCTCTAAACCGCTTCGCTAAAGCGGGTACGTACGAGGGCGTCCGCGCGCGGACTTCAATGCCGCGCGCGGATGCGACGCCAAGGATGTCTTCCATATCCTTGCAGTAGCTCCAGAACTCTTCCTCATAGTTGCGCTTCCAGAAGCCGGCGTGGACACGGTGGGTCACGGCCATCTTGCCCATGTAGTCGTCTTCATGCGCGTGTGACCACGGCTTGGTCGCCGCGGCGAACGACATGCCGTCGCAGCCGTAAATATCGACCTGCTTCGAGATCGTGAGCCCCACCGGCAACACGATCATGGTGAAAATGTTGGCGGTCGCCGCCGTCAGGAACTCCTTGTCGAGTTCGATATTGAACTGCGGGCGGCGGTCGTTGCCGATGCCGATCACGCGGTCATGCGCCGACGCCGGCAGCGCCTCGCGGAAATAGGGCACATAACCGAGCTGCGTCAGCAGGACGCGGCCCGGATCCTCCATCGCGCGCGCCATGTCCGCGCGGAAGCGCCCGGCATAGAGCGACACGCCGCAATGCTGCACGGGATCGCCGCAGAACATCAGTTGCGGCTTCAGGTATTCCAGCGCCGCCGCGTCGCCGATGGTCGAATTGCAGATGCCGCGCAGGCTCGAGAAGATCGGCGCTTTCGAATCGACGACCTTGCCCAGCGAGGGACCGTTTCCGAAGAGGCTGATGGTCTGGCCCTTCCACGTCTTCAAATAATCCGAAAAACGCCGGTAGGACTCGTTGACCAGATCGTGAAGCTCGCGCTGTTCGAACAGCTTGTGCACGCCGCGCAGCGTGAGCAACGTTTCCTGCTGCACGATGGCCGGATCGGCGAGCACGAGTTCGGCGCCGTGACGATCGGCGATCTGCTTCGCCAGCGCCGCGAAGCGCCCGTCGCTGAGGTTCCACACAATGACGGTCTTGGGCGGCGGCAGCTGCGACGCGACGTCGCTTAAATCGCCCACCCGCGTTTGCAGGAACTGGATCTTGCCTTGAAAGCGCGGCGCATAGCCGGCGATGGCCGGATCGAAATCGCGGCTCAAATAGGCGCGTGCCGCGCCGAGGATCTGCTCCGCATCCAGGAGAGCATAGTCATCGCCGCCGTACGGGAAGATCAGGCGGTCGAGTTTCCTGATCGCGGGCAGGAAATGCCAGACCGCGCGAAAGACCTGGTCCAGCAGCAGCGGCCGGTTGGGAAGCGCGGGAAAGAACAGCACATTTGCCATGGGATCGATCGGTCCTCTCCGCGCAGCTCTGAAATCAAAATACCCACGACGCTGAGGCGCGGCTCGCTTGCCCCGCGTGGGAGACTCCAGCTTAACCGGAGCGCCGCGTGAATGTAACAGCTTCACATATCAGTGTTTTCTGCCTTGCAACGGGTCGGCGGCGATGACACCGTGCCCCCGCTCATTCTCGATCTCAGGGAGATTCACATGCGTACGTTTTTGAGCCGCACCGCCGCGGCGGCTTTCACGCTCATGCTCGTCGTGGGCGGCGCTTCGGCCGCCGAAGGCCCCAACAGCACGGACGCGGCGACGGAAGCAAAACTCAAGACCTCTCTCGCCGGACCGCAGCGCGGCGCCGAGAACAAGGCGCGCGACGTCTATCGCCATCCGCTGGAGACCCTCAAGTTCTTCGGCCTCAAGGACAATATGACGGTGATGGAAATCTGGCCGGGCGGCGGCTGGTGGACCGAATTCCTGGGGCCGACGCTCGCGGAAAAAGGCAAATACATCGCCGCGCAGCCCAACGCGAAAGCCGTCGCGTCCTTGCAGGAAATGGGCAAGAAGGACGCCGCCGCTTTCGGGAAAATGCAGGTCGTGATCTTCCCCGACGCCGCGGTGGCCCCGGCGTCCGTCGACATGGTCCTGACCTTCCGCAACATGCATAACTGGATGGGCCGCGGCGAGGAAAAGAAGATGTTCGACGCGATGTATGCCGCGCTCAAGCCCGGCGGCTACCTCGGCATCAAGGAACACCGCGCCCCGACAACGGCGCCGCAGGATCCGAAAGCCGCGTCCGGCTACGTGCGCGAAGACTTCGCGGTCAAGACGGCTGAAAGCGCCGGTTTCAAGCTCGTCTCGAAATCCGAAATCAACGCCAACCCGAAGGACACGAAGGATTATCCGAAGGGCGTGTGGACCCTGCCGCCGAACTACGCGGAAGGCGACAAGGACAAAGCCAAGTACACCGCTATCGGCGAAAGCGACCGCTTCACCATGCTGTTCCAGAAACCGAAGTAGACGGACGGCCGCTCGACAAAAAAGCCCCGGTGCATCGGCCCCGGGGCTTTTTTTATTTCCGCTCCCGGCCCGCTTAGCTGCCGTCGGCGCTGGCGCGGCAGAATTGATTGTTCTGCTTGAGCCTCACGCAGGTCGCTTCGGCGTCCGCCATCGACGTGAAGCTTCCCATCATCAGGCGGTAGAAGATCCCCTTGCCCTCGCCGAGATCGACGCGGCGGATGATCGGCTTCAGCGATGCGATCGTCGCCTTGTTGCGCTCGAGAACTTCCTGCCAGCCCCTCATCGCCGAAGCTTCCGAGCGGAAGGAGGCGAGATGGAGCACGGGCCCCGTGATCTGGCGCGTCATCGGGGTTTCACCCGCTTCGGCGGCGGCGGCTTCCGATGAGGCCGCCGGTTTCGCCGCGGTCTTGGCTTGCGCCGGCTTCGCGGCCGGCTCGCCGCCTTTGGGCGGGAACAAACCGGTCCGCAGCACGGCGTCGATCATGCGCTTTTCCGCGTCGAGTTCGGACTGCGAGATCACGCTGCCTTCGCGCAAGGCTTCCAGATGCCCAACCATCGCCGCGCCCTGAATCACGTCTTCCGGCGGCGGCTTGCGTGCCGTGCGTTGTTCCGGGTTCTCCGGCAGAAGCGCGTTGAGGATCATCGTGCGTTCGAGGGCGTGCTGCTGCGCGGTGATCGCGCGCATCTCGAACGAGCGGCGCAGGGCGCCGAGGCGCGCCACGATGGCGTCGCTGCTCGGAACCGCGCGGTCGAGCCCCACGCCCGGCGGATCCTGGCTGTAGGGCAGGATCGCGCCCAGGTTCGCCGCGCGGCGGCGGGTGAATTCTTCCTGTGTGACGAGGCCCTGGTCGCGCAAACGCGACAAGGTCTCGAAGCGGCGCGCGATATTCTTTTCCGCCTGGCTGAACGGCATCTCGCCGAGCGACGGCGGCGCCGGCGCCGCGACGGCCGGGACGACGGGAGCCGGGATGAATTCGCGGCTCTGCGCCGCGGGCGGCGCGGTCGTGGACGAAATGATGGTGGTCTCCTGCTCGTCGGAGAACAGTTCCTTCGCCCGCGAAGGCGGCTGCGGCTCGACCGGGGTTTCCACCGCCGGCGCAGTCGCCGGCGCAACCGCGGGGGCCTCGGTGCGCGCGGGCATGCCGCGCGGCGACGTTAAACTACCCGCCGCCTGGGTCGAGGTCGGGATCGAATTGACCGGCGGCTTCGCCACCACGGGCGCGGACGGCGGCGGAGCGGCGGCCGTCTGCGCCGGCGCCGGCGGCGGCGTTGGCGGGGTGGGGGCCGGCGCGGAAGCCGCGCTCTTGGCGGCCAGCGGCGTCGGCGGCTTGGCGGCCGGCGCCGGATCGCTGCTGGCATTCAGGGTGCCGAGCGGCACCCTCTGCGAGGCTTGATTCTGGGTGGGCACAAGAAGAAGCGGGTCCTGCGCCGGCGCCGCGGGTTCACTGGCCGCGGGCGCGGCGGCGGCGGCCATCGGTGGCGGCGGCGCGTCCAGCGGATCGACACTGATTTCGTTCGTCGCGGACGCGGCTTCGGTCGCCGGCGCGCGCGCGCCCATCGCGCCTTGAAAATTTGCGCAGGCCGACACCCCGGCCGCCAACGCCAGCACTGATACCAATGTTCTCATGTCTCTGTGCGATCGCTTGTTCGTCACGCGCTTATTCGCCACCGGTCATCGGTCCGCGAACCCCCACGCGCCCCAGAGAGGACGCGAAGCCCGCAGTTTATCAGGTTGGACCATCGTACGCCTCACTTAACATCCCGTTAAGTTGCGCCAGGGCAACGCTTTTTCCCACGCGCGCAGAGGCCGTAAAAAAGCCCGCCGTCACGGGGACGGCGGGCAAAAGTGTCTAGAGGAGAGGACCGATAACAAAGCCCCGCGGGCCGAGGCCCGCTGTGATCATCCCGAAACACACTCACACCCTCCGGAAATCTCACAATGTGAAATATCACACAGCATATTTCACATGTAAATGCTTTTTTTACTCCTTTTGCGTGAAGCGTCTACAAATTGTGCCGATTTAGCGCCACATCACAAGAAATTGCGGTGTGCATTTTATTAAGTGATTTTGCTTTCATATGCGCCGTATGAGCGCTTTTTTTCGTATTTACGCCGGTGATACGGTTGCCTGAGATCGGGGTGCTTCTGTGATTGCCGAGGACCTTCAGCCGCGCGCGCCGGCCACGGACGTGTCTGCCCATCAGGAGCAGACGCGCCGGCTGGTGCGCGCCATGATGGCCCTGACGGGGCGCACGGCGAGCGGGCTTGCGAAATCCGCCGGTCTGACGCCTTCGACGGTCAACCGCTTCATGCACCGCCCGGTGCGCCATACCCTCAGCCAGCGCACCATGCTCGCGCTGATGACCGAGACCTTCCTCGCCCTTAAACGCCAGCCGACGCCGACATTCGACCGCAACGCCCTCGCGGAACTCGCGCCCGCCATCGCGGTCTATGAAAAAGGCATTCTGGAACACGCGCCCGACGTGCAAGGGACCCTCGTACAAGCCAAGTCCGCGCTCACGAAAGACATGCCGCAGGGGCCCGTTCCCGGCGCCGCTTCAGCGGACCTCGCGGTCGTGCTCGCCATGACGCGCGACGTCAATGTGCAAACCGGTGATCTCGCGCGCGCGCCGCTTAAAACCCAGCGCCCGCCGTTCCTCGGCGGCGATCCGCAAGCTTTCGCGCTCCTGATGCCCGATGAATCGATGATGCCGCGCTTCGACGCCGGCGACATGCTCTATGTCAGCCCGGCCCGCGCGTTGGAGGGTGACAAGATCGACGTCGTCGCCGAACGCGCCGAAGGCGGATTTGTCGTCGGCTCGTTGATTTCCGCGGCCGGCGACAGCGTTCGCCTGACGACACTCTCGCCTCGAACCCGGGAGACGTTCGCGCGCAACAAGCTGCGCGGCATTTACCGGATTGTCGGCGTTCAGCGTCTCGGCTCGTAGACCTACTTTCCGAGGTTGATGACGACCGGTGTCCGCGGGCCGTTCACTTCGAAGGCCGAGTCTTTGTGCTTCGGCATCGCCAGGCGCCGCGGCGGATTGTTCGAAAGGCCGAAGGGCTCGCTCGGCAGGCCGATCCAGGTCTTGTCCAATTTCGTGTTGCCGTTCCGGTCATGGTAGACGGCGAGCGCATAAATGCCGGGCTTGGGGACCGTGATGCAAAACTGCGTTTCACCCTGCACCGCCGGCACGCGAATGCGCGCGAGCTTGCCGCCGGATTTCAGGAACTTGGCGGGATCGTCGTCGTGGACGTCAACCGTGATTGTCCCGGTCGCCGTGCGCACATTCTCCACCGTGATCTGCATGGAGAACGGATGCGTATCGCACGCGCCTTCCTGAACCGGCGCGGGCGCCTCTGATGCGGGCGCCTCTGACGCGGGCGCCGGGACGGCGAACGCGGACAGCGCCGCGATAAATCCGATATATACCGCTCCGCGCATGACTTCCCCGAAGGACGTTAAACGAACTCCAGCATGGAAAAGCACCATGACGACTTTATGGCGAGGCGTCCAGAAGGCGGCCCCCTCGCGTTCACGTTTATGGTAACAAAGCAACGATGTCCTCACAGCCGAACATAACCGGCCACGATCTGCAACAGCTGGCCGAGCAACTCTCGACGCCGGATTGCCGGATCACGCCTTCCGCCATCGCCCGCGCGCGCGACGGACAAGGCCGGTATTTCGAACCGCTGATGCATGTCGCGCCGCTGCGCTTCGCGGCCGACATGCTGGATCCGCGCCGCGCGCACGACCAGGCGTGCGTCCTTTCGTCTTACGCGCCGCTTGACGGAAAGAAGGTCCTCGAGATCGGATCGGGAGGCGGCGTCACGCATATCGTATGGTCGAAAGCGCACGGCATCGACGGCTGGGGCGTCGAGCCGGAAGGCGAGGGCTTCGGCGATACGGCTTCGATCGCGCGCGACCTCATTCGCGCCAACGGCCTCGACACCTCGCGCATCGTCAACGCGACGGGCGAAGCCCTGCCCTTCCCCGACGCCAGCTTCGATATCGTTTACTCGACAAATGTTCTCGAGCACACGAACGACCCGGCGCGGGTGCTGCGTGAAGCCGTACGGGTGCTGAAGCCGGGCGGAACGCTGCAAATCGTCTGCCCGAACTACCTGTCCTATTTCGACGGCCACTACGCGGCCTTCCATCCGCCGATCTTCTCCAACGCTTTCTTCCGCTGGTGGATCAAATGGATCTGGCGGCGCGATCCGGCCTTTGCCGGCACGATCCGCACGGAGATCAATCCCGTGTGGGTCCGCAAACAGCTGAAGCGGATCGGAACAACGGCGCCGATCCGCATCCAGACGCTCGGTCAGGAAAAGTTCCGCGACCGGATGAAGAGGGCCGACGTGCCCGGCATGCGCGGGCTTTCGGCGATCGCGCGCCTGGTTTCGATCGCCCGCCGCCTCGGCCTCAGCGCGTTGGCGGCGGAGATCATGATCCTCGCGCAGGGCTGGACCCCGCTGATCATCACGGTGAGGCGCGAAGACCCCTAGAACACGACGACGGAACGGATCGACGTGCCTTCGTGCATGAGATCGAAGCCCTTGTTGATCTGATCGAGCTTCAAGACGTGCGTGATCATCGGGTCGATCTGGATTTTTCCGTTCATGTACCAATCGACGATTTTCGGCACATCGGTGCGGCCTTTCGCGCCGCCAAAGGCCGTGCCGCGCCACACGCGGCCCGTCACCAACTGGAACGGACGCGTCGAGATCTCCTTGCCGGATTCCGCGACGCCGATGATGATGCTTTCGCCCCAGCCGCGGTGGCAGGACTCGAGCGCCTGGCGCATGACGGTGGTGTTTCCGGTGCAGTCGAACGTGTAGTCGCCGCCGCCGGCCGTCAGCGCGACGAGGTGCTGCACCAGATCGCCTTCGACTTTCAGCGGATTGACGAAATGGGTCATGCCGAAGCGCCGGCCCCAGTCCTCCTTGGTGGGATTGATGTCCACGCCGACGATCATGTCGGCGCCCACCATCTTGAGGCCTTGAATGACGTTGAGGCCGATGCCGCCGAGGCCGAAGACGATGCAGTTCGCGCCGGGCTCCACCTTGGCGGTGTTCACGACCGCGCCGATCCCCGTCGTCACGCCGCAGCCGACATAACAGGCGGTTTGAAAAGGTGCGTCGGTACGGATCTTCGCGACCGAAATCTCCGGCAGCACGGTGAAGTTCGAGAACGTCGAGCAGCCCATGTAGTGGTAGATCGGCTTGCCCTTGTACGAGAAACGCGACGTGCCGTCCGGCATCACGCCCTTGCCCTGGGTCGCGCGAATGGCGGTGCAGAGGTTCGTCTTTCCCGAAAGGCATGATTTGCACTTCCGGCATTCGGGTGTGTAGAGCGGGATTACATGATCGCCGGCGGCGACCGAGGTCACGCCCTTGCCGACGTCACGCACCACGCCGGCGCCTTCATGTCCCAGGATCGAGGGGAACAGGCCTTCGGAGTCAAAACCGTCCAGCGTGTAAGCGTCCGTGTGGCAAATCCCGGTCGCCATGATCTCCACCAGCACCTCGCCTTCTTTCGGGCCTTCCAGGTCGACGTCTACGATCTCGAGCGGCTTCTTGGCTTCGAAAGCGACGGCGGCGCGGGTTTTCATGGGCAACCTCACAAGGGGACGAAGGGGCGGGTGAACATCACTAACACGGCGGGCGTCCGCCGGTATCTTCTTCGGATATATCCCATACGATATTGATTTTCATAGGCATTTTAGAACAGTCGCCGCACGGGCGTCATGTTCCGGCTAGGGCTCACCCTTAAATTCTCATACGGCAAAGTGGCCGCGCCGGGCGTATACTGTCCGCCATACAGCGCTCGGCGCCACCGCTGAGCCTACGGCCCTTGGGAGGAAGACATGGGTTTGCGGAAACTGATGATGATCGCGGGAAGCGCCCTGTGCGTTTCCTTGCCGATGAGCGCGAAAGCGGCCGTGATCGTGCTCGGCGGCGGCTTTGCGCAGATGTGCTACGAAGCCGCGCGCGCCGTCGATGAACCCGGTTTCAGTGCGCAAATCACCGGCTCGCGGATCGATGTTGCGCCTCTCGATATCTGCTCGATTGCGATCAGCGCGGGCGATCTGACCGCGCGGGACCTCGCGGGCACCTACAACAACCGCGGCGTCGTGTACTTCTCGCAGGGCCTGTTCAACGAAGCCATCAAGGACTTCGAACAAGGCTTGCGTCACCAGAACGACATCGGCGAACTGCATATCAACCGCGGCGCCAGCATGGTCGCGCTCAAGCGTTGGGCCGACGCCGTTCCGTCGCTCAACCGCGGCATCGAGATCGGCGCGCTCGAACTCGAGAAGGCCTACTACAACCGCGGGATCGCCTATGAAGAGTTGGGGGACGTGCGCCGCGCCTATTTCGACTACATGAAGGCTGCCTCCCTGAAGCCGGAATGGGAAGATCCGAAACTCCAGTTGACCCGCTTCACGGTCCGCAAAAAGCCGTAAGGCTAGAGACCTGATATCGCGCGGCTTAAACGCGGGGCGGACGGTCTTGAACCACCTCCGCCCCGTTCGTTTTCCGGAGCGTTTTCCGCCGAAGTGGAAGCCGGTTCGGCGTAGAAAACGCGACCAATGAAGAATCTAGAAGTCCGTGGAGGCGAGGAAAATTTCCGCGACCTTCTCGATGCCGGCCTGGTCGTCGGCGTCGAAGCGGCCGGGGTTCGGGCTGTCGAGATCGATCACGCCGAGAACGCGCCCGTCCTTGATGAGAGGCACGACCAACTCGGACCGCGACGCGGAGTCACAGGCGATGTGCCCCGGGAAGGCATTCACATCCTCGACCAGCACCGACGCGCGGCGCTGCACGGATGAGCCGCAGACGCCCTTGCCTTTGGGGATGCGCACACAGGCGACCTTGCCCTGGAACGGGCCGAGCACCAGTTCGTCGTTGGCGCGCAGGAAATAGAATCCGGCCCAGTTCAGGTCCGGCAGCATCTGATAGATCAGCGCCGAGGTGTTGGCAGCGTTGGCGATCAGATCGCGCTCGCCGGTGAGCAGGCCGCCGAGCTGCGAGGTCAGCTCGCGGTAGAACACGGTTTTGTTGGAACTGTCGATGGCGTGAGCTTCGAACACGGCCTTCAATCTCCGCACAAAGCGTTGTTACGAATGTGCGCGTACTTACAGCATGTTTCAGGGACGGGCGCAATTTTGCGCCGGGCCGCCTTGCTCAAAACGACGATCCGCCAATATGATCCCGCTCCCGGGACCCAAAAGTGGAGGACAACATGATGCACCGTACGATTCGCGCCATTTTCGCCCTGAGCGTCATGCCGATCTGTTTCGCGGCGAACGCCGCTGAACCGGCTCCGGCTCCGCCGCCGGCGCGCCCGCCCCTCACCCTGACGACGACGGCCTTCGCCGACGGCACGCAGATTCCGGTGAAGTACACGCAGGCCGGCGAACAGATTTCTCCTGCGCTCGCCTGGACCAACGTTCCGGAAGGCACGCAGAGCTTCGTGCTGCACATGCGCGACCCGGACGTCGCCCGCAACAAGACCACCGAAGACCAGGTGCACTGGCTGGTGTGGGGCATTCCCGGCGCCGCCAAGGGCCTGCCCGAAGGCGTTCCTAAGGGAGAGAAGCTGGCCGACGGCGCGCAGCAGATCAGCGCCAGCGGCGCGGTGTACCGCGGTCCCGGCGCGCCCGCGACGGGGCCCTTGCACCACTACACCTTCGAGCTGTTCGCCCTGGATACGAAGATCGACGTTACCGCCGGCGCCGACGCCTGGGAAACCCGCACCAAGGTCTATCAGGCGATGAACGGGCATATCCTCGGCAAGGCGGTCTATGTCGGCCTCTTCCGCCGCCCGCAATAGCCTCGGGTTCTCAGTTCCTCTGATTCATGGCTAGTATGGCGCTCAAGCGCCAGGAACGTATGCGGCGGCGCCTCATACGAAAGGCTGTGATATGGACGCTTCCGCGCCTCAGGGGTCCGCGACCGCTTCACTCGAATCATTCGGCTACAAACAGGAACTGAAGCGAAGCCTCAAACTGCGGGATCTGGTCGGCTACGGGCTGGCCATGATCTCGCCGATCGCGCCCGTCGCGGTCTTCGGCTACGTCTTCAATGCCAGCGCCGGCATGGTGCCGCTGGTCTACGCCGTCGGCCTCGCGGCCATGCTGTTCACGGCCTGGAGCTACATCACGATGGCGCGGGCGTTTCCGATCGCGGGATCGGTTTACGCCTATGCGTCGCGCTCGCTTGGCCAGACCGCGGGCTTCATCGCCGGATGGGCCATCCTTCTCGACTACTTGCTTGTTCCATCGCTGATGTACCTCCTCAGCGCCATCGCGCTGACGTCCGTGATTCCGGCCGTGCCGAAATGGGTTTGGCTGACGATCCTACTTGTGTGCAACGGCGCGGCGAATTTGTTCGGCGTATCCAACACGACGAAGGTCAGCGCCTTCATGATGATGTGCCAGTTGCTGTTTCTCGCGCTGTTCATGACCATCGCGATCATCGCCGTGACCGACGGAACGGCTGGAGCGTCCTTCTCGACAGCGCCGCTCGTCAATCCCGCCGGCATTTCCCCCGGTGTGATTTTCGGCGCCCTTTCCATCGCGGCGCTGAGTTTCCTCGGCTTCGACGCCATCTCGACACTGGCGGAAGAATCCGAAGGCGGCGGACGATCGGTCGGCAAGGCCACCATCATCGTGCTTGTCGTGGCCGCGCTGCTGTTCATCGGCCAGACCTACGTCATGTCCCTTTTCATTCTGGGACAAACGAGCCTGCCCGCCGGCGACGCCACAGACCAGGCGAGCTACAACATCGCCGGTGACATCGGCGGAACATGGCTGAAGGTTCTTGTCTCGCTGGCGGGCGGCGCGCTGGCCTGCATCCCCTCGGCGCTGACGGCGCAGACCGCGACCTCGCGCCTGTTGTTCGGCATGGCGCGCGACGGAAAGCTGCCGCGCTTTCTCGCCCACGTCAGCGAGAGGCGCCGCGTGCCGGATCGCGCGGTTCTCCTGGTGAGCGCCATCACGATCGCCCTGATGGCGTATTTCGAAGAACGCGTCGGCACGCTCGCCTCGATGATCAACTTCGGCGCCTTGACCGGCTTTATCTTCGTCAATCTTTCCGTGATCGCGCACTACACCGTGCGCCGGAAGGACGGCCGGTGGGGACGCCACTTCGCGGCGCCGACCGTCGGCGTGGCGTTCATCGGCTACGTTCTATGGAATATGGAACCCTTCGCGCAGATGGCCGGCTTGGGCTGGCTTGCGATCGGCCTTTGCATTTTCGCCGCAGGCAAGGTCTTCGGCGCGAGCACACTTCCGATCCCGGACGCGCCGCCGCCGCATTGATTGCCGATCACATCGGTGTCCGCGCGGGCGGCAAAGGAGAGCACGCAATCGGCTCGCGCATCACGAACCTGTTCTATATGGACGCTTTAGCGACACACTAAACGCCATCTCCTTCGTAGCGCAGCACCTTGAAGCAGCCCAACCAGGACCAAATACTCCGCTCGCCGGAAGGTAGACAGTTCTGCGCCGCCGGCGCTGATTGCGCTGAAGCATTACGTACTGGCGTGATCGCCGACGACGAACGGCGATAACGTCGTCTCAGCCAAGTCGATTTGCGTCGGCACAAAGACCATTCGTCGTTTACATGCCCTGGGATCGACATCACGCGAGAAGACCGCGATAACGGCGACGCTTGGTCGAGGCAGATTGGGATGACTCATCTTCGCTGTGTAGGTACCCGCAAGTACCGTGGAATGAGTCAGGCGCTCGTACTCAACTACGGCATCGAGAACCTTCCCATAGAGTTCTCGTCTGCGAACTCGATTCTGGCGAGGAACACCGACGAGGCTAGAATTTTCCATACCGATCTGAAGTTCTGTGAACTCTAAACGCTCTCGAAGAAACGCGCCTTCAGTGCGGGCTTTGTCGCTCAGCCGACCGTCATCGAACCACAACATGTCGGTGCTACAGATGCGCGCCACCTGCTGCTGTGTGCGGAACGGACGAACGGCAACGCATTCTTTGTCCGCGACCGGCGCTACCGACTGCCGAAGAGCCTCTGCCACGGCGTCCGGCGCGAGTGGCACCCGCGGTTCTGTAAAGGCACCGGGCGGATAGAACAGCGCTCTCCCAACCCGCTCCAGCACATCGTCGGAAACGACTTCACCACGCTCGATTCGCTCGATTGAGGAGACCGAAACGCCGGCAAGTGCCGCAAGCGCTTTGACCTCCAGACTCATCATTCCCCGTGCAAGTATTACGGTCCCGGCGATCACCTCCGGGGGCGGTTTGATCGCGATCCCCTGCTCGCGTAAATGCTGGAAATTCACGCTGGCGGCGGCGATTTGCTCAAAAAGGTCGGGTTTCATCATAGTTCTCCTGTCGGCCTGTCAGACACGACAATGAGCCGCCGCCACTGCACAAAGGAGAGGCAAAAACCCTTCAGTAAGGGGACTGGCGATCATCTTGGATCGCACAACTTATCCGAGTACGCTCAAATAGAAAGGGCACCCGATTGGGTGCCCTTTCAAAAATGGGTAAGCCGAGGATCCGTCCACCCGAAGGCGACTGCCGATCTTATCTCGGCTTTTCAATTAGAAATATAAGTCCTGGAGAGGGCGCAGTCAATGACACTGAATAATAAAGACTTAGACAGTATCGAACGCTTTCTCTCCCAAGAACGGATACAGAAGCTCATCGATTTAACCGGGTCGCGCGAACTCGCCATCGAACTCCATCAAGAAACCCTGCGCGTGGGGGCTGGACTGATGACTGTAGTTGCGACTCTCGAAATAGCTCTAAGAAATGCCGTATGCAATAAGCTCAGCCAGCATTTCGGCGTCCAAAATTGGCTCCTACAACCTCCGGTGCCCTTTCAGTGGCGAAAGCCGGAGCTTGATAAAATAAGAGCTGCTTGGGATAGCGCCCGCCGCGCGGCCTATTCCAAAATGACACAAGCAGAAAAACATGCCCTCGATGGGCTGGCATATCCCGCCGGAAGGCCCGCAAATAAATCTCACGCGGATCGCGCTAAAGATCGACGTCGTCAGATTCAGGTGTCCGATGGCAAAGTAATTGCCGAGATGACGCTATTTTTCTGGAAACGTCTTTATGGCCCCGAGTACGACCAGCCGCTTTGGCGCACATGTCTAAAACGGACGTTTCCGCATAAGCAGTTGAAGCGCTCCGAGATCGCGATTCAACTCGAACACATTTATCAGTCGCGCAATCGGCTAGCGCATCACGAGCCCGTTCTCTACGGGCGTTTTGCCGATACCATGAGCGCGATTTCCTTTGTCGTGCAGCATCTCGAGGTGGCCCCTCCTTCACCTGACACGCCGCTCGCTCGGCTGCTGGCACCAGACATGGCGGACGTCGCAACACGGGCTAAAGCATTACACGCTCGTATAGACCAATTCAGAAGATAGGTGCTTAGCCGCGTACGCTAGAGCATCGAGCGTTTAATCGGACACATAGCCAGCGGCGTTGAGATAGTTCC
>JAYSFT010000025.1:0-25355 GCA_041913245.1 Rhodospirillaceae bacterium
CGGAAGACGTTGAACGCCGGAAAGTCGGTCGAGAGTTGGGACAAGAGGTAGAACATGGTTCTAGTTCCCGTTGGCGGCGCGTTGAGAGGGCTTGAGCGAACGTAAGGCGTCGACGATCACGTCCATGTGGCTGCTGTGCGAGCCTTTCACGGCCACCACATCGCCCGCGCGCACGGCGTTCACGACGAGGGGCGCCAGCGCCTTGGAGTCCGCGGCGTGGCCGCCGCGCATCGCGACCGGCAGCGTGTTGTGCAGATGTTTCATCAATGGGCCGGCGGTGAAGACGAGATGGATGTCGGCGACTTTCAGGCTTTCGGCGAGATCGGCATGCAGCGCCGGACCGGCCGCGCCGAGTTCGAGCATGTCGCCCAGCGCCATGATCAAACGCCCGCCGCGCGTGCCGCCGACCGGCTGATGCATCTGCGCCAGCGTGTCGGCCAACACGCGCACGGCGGCGGGGCTCGCGTTGTAGCTTTCGTCGATGACGACAAACGAACCGCCGTCGATGGAGACGCGTGTGCGCGCGCCGCGGCCCGCGGGCGCGGCGAGTTTGGCGAGCGCGCCGGCGGCGAGATGCATGTCGGCGCCCACCGCATCGACGGCGGCCAGCGCCGCGAGGCTGTTCAGCGCCCAATGACGGCCGCTGACGATCATGTCGTACATGATCCGGCGTCCGTCGAACTCGGCGGCCACCTGCGTGCCGTCCGGCGTCAGCGACCAGGCGACGAGGCGCGCGAAAGCGTCGCCGCCCATTCCGAACGCGCGGACGTTCTTGCAGTCGTAGGTCTTGGCGGCGGCGGCGAGGCGCGCATAGTGCGGGTTGTCGCGCGGCAGCACGACCGTGCCGCCGGGCTCCAGTCCCGCCATGATCGCGGCTTTTTCGTCGGCGATCTCGGCGACGGAATTGAAGAACTCGAGGTGCGCGGCTTCCACCGTGGTGATGATGGCCGCGTGCGGGCGCACCAGCTTCGACAGCGGCGCGATTTCGCCGGCGTGGTTCATGCCCAGCTCGAACACACCGAATTTGGCGTCGGCGGGCATGCGCGACAGGGACAGCGGCACGCCCCAGTGGTTGTTGAGGTTGCCTTCGCTGGCGTGGGTCCTGCCTTGCGCGGCGAGGCCGAGCCTCAGCGCTTCCTTGGTGCCGGTCTTGCCGACGCTTCCCGTGACGGCGATGATGCGGCCCTTCATGCGCGCGCGCGCGGCTTTCGCCAAATCCTGAAGCGCGAGAAACGTATCCTTAACCACTACCAGGCGATCATGGTAACTGTCGGAATCCTTCGGCGCGCGGTGCACGATTGCGCAAGCGGCGCCTTTTTCCAGCGCTTGTTTGACGTAGTCGTGGCCGTCGAAGTTCGGGCCCTGAAGGGCGACGAAGAGATCGCCGGCGGCGACGCTGCGGCTGTCGATGGACACGCCGTTCGCGGTCCATGTCCCCGTTGAAGCGCTGCCGGTCGCCGCGGCGACTTCTTTTGCCGTCCACAACGCCATTATGATGTCGCTCCGCCGAGGCCGAGAACGCGGCGCGCTTCCTCGACATCGCTGAAAGGGATCACGCTCGCGCCGACGATCTGCCCGGTTTCGTGACCTTTGCCGGCCACGAGCAGCGCGTCGTTCGCCTGAAGGGCGCCGATGGCGGTCGCGATGGCTTCCGAGCGGTCGGCGATGTTCTTGGCATTCGGGCAGCCTTGCATCACTTCGGCGCGGATGGCCGCGCCGTCTTCGGTGCGCGGATTGTCGTCGGTGACATAAACGTCGTCGGCCAGGCGCTGGGCGATATCGCCCATCATGCGGCGTTTACCGCGATCCCGGTCGCCGCCGCAGCCGAAAACGACGGCCAGGCGGTGCGCCGCGTGCGGGCGCAGCGCGAGCAGGGCGGTCTCGAGCGCATTGGGCGTGTGCGCGTAGTCGACGTAAACCGGCGCGCCGCTTTTATGGAAACCCACGCGCTGCATGCGGCCGGGAACGCCGTTCAGGCACTCCAGCGCGGCCACGGCGCGGGCCGGATCCGCGCCGGCGGCGAGCACGAAGCCGAGCGCGCATAACGCGTTGCCGACCTGGAAGCCGCCGGCCAGCGGCAGGCGCACGCGATAGCTCTTTTCCAGAACGACAAGGTCCAGAACCTGCGCATCGCCCTCGATCGTCACGCCGGCGAGGCGCAAGGTCTCGCCCTGTTTGCCGTAGCTGATGACTCGGTGACCGCGCAGGCGGCAGGCGGCTTCGAACGCGCTGAACTCGGGCGTGTCGGCGTTCAGCACGGCGATGCCTCCCGCGATCATGACGTCGGAGAACAGGCGCAGCTTGGCGGCGAGATAGGCCGCCATGGAGCCGTGATAGTCGAGATGGTCGCGGGTGAAGGTGGTGAACCCGCCGATGGCGATCTTGACGCCGTCGACGCGGAACTGGTGCAGGCCGTGGCTGGACGCTTCCATGGCGACGTGGGTCGCGCCGTGTTTCGCCATGTCGGCGAGCAGGGCATGCAGGCGGACGGGATCGGGCGTCGTGAGGCTGCCGGAGATGTGCACGCCGGGGGCGTAAGCGCCCAATGTGCCCATGTAGCCCGCCTTGACGCCGAGGTGCGTCCACAGTTGCTGCGTGAAATGCGCTGTGGATGTCTTGCCGTTGGTGCCGGTGACGGCGGCGACGGTCTCGGGCTGCGTATCGAAGAAGCGCGCGGCCATCAGGGCGAAGCGGCGGCGCGGATTGCTGTCGGTGATCAGGCGGATGACATTGCCCTTGGAATCGGCGCGCTCGGCGCCGAGTTCGGTCCCGGGCGGCGCGAGCACGGCCGAGGCGCCGCGCTTCACCGCTTCGCCGATGTAGCTGCGGCCGTCCATCTTGGTGCCGGGCAGGGCGGCGAACAGATAGCCCGGCTGCACCGCGCGCGAGTCGGCGGTCAGTCCCGTGATATCCAGATCCTTCAGCGCCCGGGCGTCCATCCCCTTTTCCTCAAGCAGTTCACTGAGTCGCATCGGCGTCCTCGATCAGAGCGCCGATGGATTCAGGTTTTTCAGTCGCGACAGGTTGCGGTTCATGCGCGGCCTTCACCGGCGCCGCGGCCGTGGTGCGTGTTTCCACCGCCTTCACGACCGGCGCGCCGTATTCGTTGCTCTTACCGCTGTAAAGCGGCAGCAGTGAGGCGAGCGGTTCGAAGCTGTCGGTGTGGCCCATCGGGTAGACGCCGAGCATCGGGGCGATCTGGCTGACGATGCGCCCGACGGTCGGGGCCGAGTTCCAGCCCGCGGTGGCGTACATGGCGGTTTCGCGCGTGCCCTTGGGTTCGTCCAGCATGACGAGGATCACGTAGCGCGGATTTTCGATCGGGAAGGCGGCCACAAAAGAGGTGTGCAGCGATGACTGGTTGTAACCGCCGCGGAAGGTCGTCTTTTCCGGGGTTCCCGTCTTGCCGCCGACCAGATAGCCCGGCGCGTCGGCCTGGCGGCCCGAACCGTCGACCACGATCAGGCGCATCAGCGCGCGCATGGCCTTCGACGTCTTTTCCGAAAGCACGCGCTCGCCCTGCGGCGCGTCGTTGCGATGGATCAGGGTCGCCGGGTAAAGCGTGCCGCCGTTCACCAGGGCGCTCACCGCCGTCACGACGTGCACAGGGGTCACGGCGATGCCGTGGCCGTAGGAGACGGTGATGGTGTTGATCTCGCGCCAGGTCTGCGGGTACTGCGGCGTGCCGACTTCGGGCAGTTCAAGCTTGAGCGGGGACATCATCCCCAGCTTCTTCATGTAGGTCTTCTGCACGTCGGTGCCGGCCGCGAGCGCCATCTTGGCGGCGCCGATGTTCGACGAGTGGATCAGGATCTCCGGAACCGTGATGACGCGGTTCAAGCCATGGAAGTCGTCGATGGTGAAGCGGCCGATCTTGATCGGCTGACTGGCGTCATAGGTCGAATAGAGGTTCGCCGAGCCCACTTCCAGGGCCATCGCGGCCGTGAACAGCTTGAAGGTCGAACCCATTTCATAGACGCCCAACGTCGCGCGGTTGAAGCGCGCTTCGGTCGACGCCGTGCCGAGCGCCTTCGGGTCGAAATCCGGCAGCGAGACGAGGGAAAGCAGCTCGCCCGTGCGCACGTCCATCACCGCCGCGCTGCCCGCCATGGCGCGGTAACGCGTGATGGAGGCGGCAAGGGTTTCGCGCACGACATGCTGAACGCGCACGTCCAGCGAAAGGCGCAGCGGCGCGCCGTCCCGGGTCAGCGCGTCGTTGAACGTGCGCTCGACGCCCGCGACACCCACGTTGTCGGCATCCGTCGCGCCGATCACATGCGAGAACAACGGGCCGTGCGGATAGATGCGGCGCTGCGAGTTCTCGAACCCGAGGCCCGGCAGGCCCAGGTCGTTGACCTCCTGCTGTTGTTGCGGCGTCAGGTGGCGCGCGAGGTAGATGAATCGCTGGCCGGAGCTGAGGCGGCGGAACGTGTCGTCGTACTTCAGCTCGGGCAGGATCTTGATCAGCCGTTCGGTCGCCGCGCGGGGGTCGGCGATCTTGTGGGCGTCCGCGTACAGGTTCACGGTCGGCAGATTGGTCGCGACGATCACGCCGTTGCGATCGACGATGTCGGCGCGGCTGGCCAGCGGCGGCGCGGCCGATGACGTTGAACGCGCCGTGCGTTCACCGGCGTCGCCGGAAAGAAGCATCAAGTCGACGACGCGCAGGCCGATGGCCGAGAAGGCGAGGGCGAAAAGGCCCGCCGTCACGAACAGGCGCATGCGGCCGGTTTCGATGGCGTGCACGGTCATGCCCTGGAGGCGCAGCTTGCCCTGGCCGGCGGGGCGTACTTCCTCGCCGGGATACAGGAACGGACGATGTTTCTTCACGCGCGTGATCATGGCTTCACCGTCGGCGGCGTCGCGGAGGCGGTCGGGAACAGGAGCCGCTGAAGACGCGCGAAGGCGACCGAGACCACGCTCGAGCCGCGCGGCGCGCGCAACTCGGTCTGGAACTGCGGCTTGAGGTCGTCCAACGGATCGCGCTTGACGGGCGCGCTTTCCGGCATGGCCTCGGACGCGCCTTTCATCGGCAGCATCGCGATGTCGGCGATATTCGCGACGGCCGGCGGACCGAAGCCTAGATACTGCGCGGACAGTTCGCGCAGGCGCTCCGGGTCGTTCAGATAGGTCCATTCCGCCTCGAGGACGCGGATCGCGGCGCGGTCGCGAACGACCTGCGCCTGTTTGGCGACCAGTTCATCCTCGAGGGCCTGCACTTTGTACTTGAGCAGGAACATGGAGACCCCCACCCCAATCGCGAGAGGAATCCACATAAGAGTGACGGCTCTCATGAAAGTCCTCCCGCGACGGAGGTGAGAAACGGTGCGCTCGTGCGTTCGGCGACGCGCAGTCGGGCCGAACGGGCGCGCGGGTTCGCGGCGGCCTCACGTTCGGTGGGTGTGATCGGACGGCGGGAGATCGCCGTGAAAGTGGCGGTCGCGGAAACGGCGCCGAGGCTTGCCGGCGTATGGCGCGACGGACGGCTCGCCGCGCCGGAGCGGGACTTGAGGAAGGTTTTGACGACGCGATCTTCCAGCGAGTGGAACGAAACCACGGCCAGCAGGCCGCCCGGGCGCAAAAGACGTTCCGCGGCGCGCAAACCGCGCTCCAGTTCGCCCAACTCGTCGTTCACGACAATGCGCAGGGCCTGGAACGTACGGGTCGCCGGATCGATGCCGTCATTGCCGCGGCGCACTTCGGCGCGGATGACGTCCGCGAGGTGCAGCGTGCGCGAGAAGGGACGCTCGACGCGCGCCGCCACGATGGCGCGGGCCACGCGGCGCGCATGGCGCTCTTCACCATAGGTGAAGATGATGTCGGACAGTTCGCGCTCGGACCAGGAATTGACGATGTCGGCCGCGCTGCGGCCGCTCTTTTCCATGCGCATGTCCAGGGGACCGTCGCGCAGGAACGAGAAGCCGCGCTCGCGGTCGTCGATCTGCATCGAACTCACCCCGATATCGAGGGCGACGCCGTCGACCTGTGAAACCCCGCGCGCGGCGAGAAGCTCGGCCATATCTCCAAAACGACCCGGGACGAAGTGCAGGCGCGTCGGATATTTTTCTTTCAGGATTTCGCTGCGCGCCTGGGCTTCGGGGTCGCGGTCGATCGCCCACACGCTGCACCGGGCGGCTTCCAGAAGGGCCACCGTGTAGCCGCCGGCGCCGAACGTCCCGTCGACATACGTGCCGCCGTCCGTGGGCCGCAGGGCTTCGACGACTTCGCCGAGAAGCACGGGGATATGCTCGGGCGCCTTGTCCCGGGCGGCGGACGTGTTCATGACGCGCCGCCTTTGACGACCTGAGCGACGCGGCGCAGCTTTTCCTGGCGCAGGGCGGCCAGCGCGGACGGTTCCCAGATCTGGAACTTCCAGCCGCGCCCGACAAAGGACGCTTGCTCCTTCAGCGCGGCTTTGGCGATGAACTCATCGGGAAGGACGATGCGGCCCTCGCCGTCGAACGGCAGGTCGCGCAGGTCTTCCATGATCAATTCGGCGGCTTCGTCGCGGGCCGTCGGCACGAACCCGTCGGTGACGCCGCCGAGGAGTTTTTCAAACCGGTCGTAACCGGCGCCTTCGAGGCAGGATTCGAAAAGGGACGGGTGGATGGCCACGGACGTGCGGCCGCGCGCCTGAATCACGGCGCGAAACGGCGCAGGGACGGAAAGCCGCCCCTTGCTGTCGATCTTGTTGGTGAACGTTCCAAAGAACGCCGTCATCGTCTGCGAGCCGCCCGTCCTGCTCGTTCCCCTGAGTCCGGCGCAGAGCTGCTTTCCAACCCATTGAAAATGCTGGGTTTCAGCAATCCCTGTACATGGACCTTAATGGTATCTCATGGGATTTCATGGGTGTCAATGGGATAGGACTGTAAGCCCTTGGGAAATCAGGGGATGTTCTGTGTACGTTCCTATTTGAGACGGCCTGCCGCTGACGATCGAATTGAGAAACAAAATTACGCAGCAGCCGGTGCAGGCCGCTCCCCGCGCGATGATTTCGGTTTTGGAAAAAATAAAAGCGCCAGATGGCCTGTAAGCCGGGTTCTGTCCTCGCGCACGCCCCGCGAGGGGCGCGGCGAGCGACGGCCATTCCTCTGGGATGCGCATTGCTGCGCACCTCACGCGACCGACCCGGACGGCGATGCGGAAGCGCATCTTCCAGCGGAGCGAACTCCCTGGACGGCCGTCCCTATTTGGTCTTGCTCCGGGTGGGGTTTGCCCTGCCGCCGACGTTACCGTCCGCGCGGTGCGCTCTTACCGCACCTTTTCACCCTTACCAGGCCACCCTTTGAAGGTGGGCCCGGCGGTTTGTTTTCTGTGGCACTTTCCCTGGGGTCGCCCCCGCCGGGCGTTACCCGGCACCTTGCTTCCGTGGAGCCCGGACTTTCCTCTCCTTGCGGAGCGGCCGTCCGGCCATCTGGCGCGGGGTCAAAATGGTCCTTGCGGCGGCGCCGGTCAAGGCGGGGACTAAGCCATCGGCCTGCGGAGGGCGTAAGCCACCGCGACGGCGGCGATGCGCGCGGCCGTCAGAGTGTCGAGGCGGCCGTCGATCCGGTTCGGAAGGTAGCGCCGTTGGAAGGCCTTGATGACATCCGTCGTCGCGCTGTCCGCGTTCAATATGTCGCTGCCTTCTTCGGGAATCGTCGGGACGGCATAGCCGATCTCCGACAAGCGCCGCAGGGCGCCCGTCAGATCGGCGTGTCCCGGGACCGGCGTTGTCTCCTCGGGCCAAAAGCCGAAACCATTTTCCGCGAAATCGCGCCATGGGAACAACTCGCCGGGATCGCTCTTCCGGCTCGGCGCGATGTCGCTATGGCCGAGCAGCGCCTCCGGCGAAAGGCGGTAACGCGCGAAGACGCCCTTCAGAAGTTCGTCGAGGGCGGCCAGCTGCGCCGCGGGGAAGGGGCGATAGCCCCAGTCGTGTCCGGGATTGCAAAGTTCGATGCCGATCGACGTGCTGTTGATGTCGCGCTCGCCGCGCCAATAGGACACACCCGCGTGCCAGGCGCGCTGTTCCTCGGGAACCAGACGAAAGACCGCGCCCTCCTGGTCGATGAGATAGTGTGCGCTGACCTTCGCCGCCGGGTCGCGCAGGCGCTCCAAGGCTTCGTCGCGCGATTTCATGCCGGTGTAGTGCACTACGGCATGACGCACGGCGGCGGCGCGGGCATTGAAGTTCGGCGAGGGGCGTTCGATGACATTCATCGGCGTGAGTGTCGCACACTTGTCCGCCGCGTAGAACTCTAGGTGCGGCCGCAGACTGCGTAGCGCGCACGCGGGCCAATGTGGCGGCGCAGCTTGCCGATGGCCTTGGCCTCGATCTGCCGCACGCGCTCGGCCGTCAATCCGTAGGCCGCCGCGATGCTGGCGAGGGTCGTGGGTTCTTCCGACAGATAGCGCCGGCGCACGACGTCCTTTTCGCGGCCGTCGAGACGCTCCAGGGCATCATTGAGAATTCTCACATGCCAATTCTGCTCGTCCTCGTCCGCCAGCAACTCCTCGGCGTCCATCGCCGTGTCGGCGATCACGTCGCCGAACGTCAGGTCTTCGCTGCCCGGGACCGGCTGATGCAGCGAAACGTCGATGGCGGTCATGCGCAGATCCATCGCGATCACGTCTTCGCGGCTCACCTGAAAGTGCCTGGCCAAGGTGTCGATATTCTTATCGTCGAGATAGCGGTCTCCGCCGGGTTGAAGGTTTTGTTTCGCGCGCCGCAGATTGAAGAAAAGGCGTTTCTTGGCCGCGCCGTTGCCCACTTTGATCAGGGACCAGGTTTGCAGCACGTAGTTCAGCATGGCCGCCTTGATCCACCAGCGGGCATAAGTCGAGAAGCGGAAGCCTTTTTCCGGATCGAAACGTTCGGCCGACTGCAGAAGGCCGAGGTTGCCTTCGCCGATCAGGTCCGCGAGCGGAACGCCGTAACCGACGTATTTCTGCGCGATCTTCGGCACCAGCCGCAGATGGCTGCCGATCAGCGCGTCATAGGAGCCGCGCTCGCCCCTGTCATACCAGCCGCGGATCAAGCGTCGCTCTTCGCGTTCGCTGAGAACCGGGAATTCGCGGATGCGCGCGAGATAGGCGCTCGGTTCGGCGCGATAAAAGTCTGAACGGCGCGCTGGCGGACGGTGAAAGAGCGTGGTTTCACGATGGGGCGCAATGTGATTCATACCTCCACAACGCGCTCCGCATCGGATCGGCCCCGAATTAGCGTATTAAAAAACCAGACTATTTGGGGTATTTTTGTGTCATGCGCGAGTTTCGGCACGGGCGTCGACAACGTCCGCGCGCATTCGCGAAATCCTTGGGAGGTTCAATGACGACCTATGCCGCTCCGCTGCGCGACATGCGCTTTGTGCTTCACGAGGTCCTGGGCGCCGCCGACACGCTGACGGCGCTGCCGGGATTTGGCGACGCCTCGGCCGATTTGATGGATGCGGTCCTCGATGAGTGCGCCAAGCTCTGCGAGGACGTGCTGTTTCCCATCAATCGCGTCGGCGATGAGGTCGGTTGCACGTTCAAGGACGGCGTCGTCACAACCCCGCCGGGCTTCAAGGAAGCCTACAAGCAATATGCCGACGGCGGCTGGTGCGGCCTGACCGCCAGCCCGGATTACGGCGGCCAGGGTTTGCCCGAGACGCTGGACTATCTCGTCAGCGAGATGATCGGTTCGGCGAACATGTCGATCGGCCTTTACCCCGGCCTCACGCAGGGCACGATCCTCGCGCTCGCCGCGCTGGGAACGCCCGAACAGAAGAAGGTCTATCTGCCGAAGCTGGTCGGCGGCGCCTGGCAAGGCACTATGTGCCTGACCGAAGCGCATGCCGGCTCCGATCTCGGCCTTTTGCGCACCAAAGCCGTTCCGAACGGCGACGGCAGCTACAGCATCACCGGCACGAAGATTTTCATTTCGGCCGGCGAGCACGACATGGCCGAGAACCATGTGCATCTTGTCCTCGCGCGCCTTCCGGACGCGCCGGAAGGCAGCCGCGGCATCTCGATGTTTCTGGTGCCGAAATTCCTGCCGAAGGACGACGGCTCGCCGGGCGCGCGCAACGCCGCCGCCGCCGGGTCCATCGAACATAAGATGGGCCTCAAGGCCTCGGTCACCTGCGTCATGAATTTCGACGGCGCGAAGGGCTGGCTCGTCGGCCAGGCGCACAAGGGCCTCGCCGGCATGTTCGTGATGATGAACAAGGAGCGTCTGTTCGTCGGCAGCCAGGGCATCAGCCAAGCCGAGACCGCCTATCAAAGCGCCGCCGCATATGCCCGCGACCGTCTCCAGGGCAGGGCCGCCGACGGCGCCGCGAAGCCCGATAAACCGGCCGACCCCATCATCGTGCATCCCGACATTCGCAACCGCCTCATGTTCAGCCGCGCCATCGTCGAAGCCGAGCGCGCGCTCGCGCTCTGGACGCACCTCAATGTCGATATCGCCCATAAACATGCCGATGAAGCGACCCGCCGGCACGCCGAGGATATGGTCGGGCTGATGACTCCCATTGTAAAGGCCGCGGGCACGGATTTCGGGTCTGAAATCACCAACACCTGCATGCAGGTGTTCGGCGGCCACGGTTATATCCGTGAGCACGGCATGGAGCAGCTCGTGCGCGACGTGCGCATCTCGCAGATCTACGAAGGCACCAATGCCATTCAGGCGCTCGATCTGGTGGGCCGCAAGCTCGGTATCGAGCAGGGCCGTCTGTTCAAGGGCTGGCTCTCGGAAGTGGAAGCCACGATCAAGGGCCTCGAGGGCCGTAACGACATGGGCGAATTCATCGCCCCGTTGAAGGAAGCCGTCGCGCGCCTCACGTCGGTGACGCTGTGGATGACCGAGGAGTCGGCGAACGACCCAAACGCGCGCGGCGCCGCCGCGGTCGATTATCTGCGGCTTTTCGCGCTCACCGCGTTCGCCTGGATCTGGGTGCGCATGGTCGACAAGGCGATCGCCGCCAAGGCGTCCAACAACGACGCCTTCTATGACACCAAGATCGATGTCGGCCGCTACTTCATGCAGCGGATCCTCCCGCAGACCGTCGGTCTCGACGCGGTGATCCGCGCCGGAAGCAAGACGATGATGACCTTGCCGGAGGCGGCATTCTGACGCCGGACGTTTTCTCAAAGCATCGGCGCGCGCTGCTCGGCGGCGCGGTCGGTTTCGCCGTTCTCATCGCGGGATTGATCGTCGCGCCCAGTTTTATCGACTGGACGCCCTATCGCGACACATTCGCGCGCCAACTGTCCGCCGCGGTCGGCCGTCCCGTCGCCATCGAGGGGAACGTGACCTTCGCGCTGGCGCCGCGCCCCGCGCTCGAGGCGGGTCTTGTCCGCGTCGGCAGCGGCGCCGACACCGTCACCATCGCTGAAGTGAAGGCCTGGCTTGGCCTGGGGCCGCTCTTGCGCGGCGATCTCTATTTCCGCGACCTGCGCCTTGACGACGTGAAAGGCGTCGTCGCGATCGATCTGCCCTGGACGCAAGCGCCGGTGGCCGAAGGCGGCCGGCCGGCGGCGCCGGCCGCGCGTCCTGTCTCCATCGATATCGACCGCGTCGTGCTGAACGGCGGCGACCTCATGTTGCGCGATCACAGCGGCGCGCCGCTTGTGCGCGCGCACGGCATGGATCTCGTTTTCTCCAGCGAAGCGCGCGACCGGTTCCGTGTCGCCGGCGACGTCAGCCTGGACGATCACCCGATGACCCTCGACGCCCAGGTTGGCACCGCGGGCCGCGACGGCGTTCGCGCGGTGTCGGTGTCGGCGCGCGTCCCGGCCGCGGAGACGGCGTTCAACTTCAGTGGCCGCCTTTCGCTCGCCGCGCGCACCTTGGATGGCGATATCACGCTCAAGGCCGATCGCGGCGCGGCGCTGATGGCCGCGCTCGGATGGCCGGGGTTCGCGGGGGCGCCCGCTCTGGAACGGCCCTTGGCGATGTCGGCGAAATCCTCCGTGAGCCCGGCGGGCGCGGCCTTGACCGGCGTCAGTCTCGATGCCGGCGGGTCCACCGCCAAGGGCGTCGCCGACTGGCGCCGCGAGCGTACGCCGCAGCTCAATGTGTCCTTCGACTTCGCGCCGATCACGCTTGAGGACTGGCGGCCGGCCGCCACGGCGAGCGCTCCTGTCGCACCTTCCTCCCCGGCCACGCCTCAAACCCCGCTTGAGCCCGCGCATCCCGGCACACTGACCGCCGACATCGCGCTGCGTTTCCCGGCGCTGTCGTTTCGCGGGCAGGGCCTGCGCGATGGGCGCTTCTCGGCCGCCCTGGCAAACGGCGAGCTGAAAATCTCCGATCTTGCCGTCACGCTGCCGGGCACCACGCGTGTCAACGGCTTCGGCCTTGTGAACTTCACCGACACCACGCCCGCTCTCGACGGCGTGGTCACGCTTCAAACTTTCGATGCGCGCGGTTTGTTCGCCTGGTTGGGCGCGGATGTCACGGGCGTACCGCCGGGCCGCCTCGGCAGCGCGTCTTTCCAGGGCGCGGTGCAGGGCACTCTCAATATTATAGAAGTGAACGACATCGACGCGACGCTCGATACCGCGCGGATCGGGGGGCGTCTTTCCTTCACACGGCGCGCACGGCCGTTCGTCGGCATCGATCTGCGCGCTCAGAACATCAATTTCGACAGTTATCGCGGCGTACGGCCCGTGACGGTGCCTCCGGTCGCGCAACCTGCCGCGAAGCCGGACGTCTACGGCGTGACGGCTTCGGGGGCGTCCTTCACCGGCCTCGGCGCATGGGACGCCGAAGTGCACGTTCAACTCGATGATGTGACCGCCGGGGGCCTGCCGGGTGGGCGTGTCGGCCTCGATCTCGGCCTGAAGGACGGAAAGCTTGATATCCGTACGGCATCCTTTGAAAAAATCGCGGGGACGACAGCGTGGCTGAGCGGGGCAGTTGAAGGTTTTGGCGCGGGGCTGCGGTTCAACAATCTGCAATTCGATCTCGCCGGCGACGATATCGCGCGCCTTGCGGCCCTCGCGGGGCTCGATGTGCCTGGCCTGAAGTCGCTGGGGCAGTCCTCGCTGACAGGCGCGATCAACGGCGGGGCCGTGCAGGCGGACGTTTCGGCGACGTTGAAAGCGGCGGGTCTCACGGCGCGCGCGACAGGTCAGGTCATGGAGCTTGATCGGAATCCGCGCTTCACCGGCCAGGTGGAGGTCGCGCACCCGAGATTCTCCGATCTGATGAAGACCGCCTCGTCATGGCCCGCGAACATGCGCGATCCCGGCGCGCTCGCGGCCCAGGTCCGCATCGCGCAGGAAACAGGCAAGACAACGATCAGCGACGCGAGGATCACCATAGGCCGCGACCGCATCTCCGGTTCGGCAGAGGTGACCGACGCCGACGGCCGCATGCGTATCGACGCGCGCCTGACCGATATCGCCCTGGACCTCGACCGCCTGCTTCCGCCCGATGCGCCGGCGCCGCCGCCCGCGAAGGCCATTCCCGCGAAACCCGCGCCCGCCACACCCGCATCGCCGTGGTCGCAAGACGAAATCAAATGGTCGTTCCTGAGGGGTTGGAGCGGCGAGGTTTCCGTCGCGGGCCCGTCGTTCGCCGCGCGCGGCGTGCAACTCCAGGATTTTTCGGCGCGCATCGTTGTTGCCGACAGCGCGGCCGAACTCGCCGACTGGCAGGGCAAAATTTTCGGCGCGCCCGGGCAGTTCTTCCTGCGTCTCGCGGCGAACCCGGAGCCGAGCTTCCAGGGGCAACTCGCCGTCAACCGCGCCGATTTCCGCGCCCTTGTGGCCGCGCTCAACGGCGGACGCACAAACCTCAAGTCCAGCGGCACGGCGGATATCGTCGCGAGCTTCTCGGCCAAGGGCCGATCGGCCGCGGGTTTCGCCGGTTCGCTTACGGGCGGCGGGACACTCAAAGTCACCGCCGCGGAAACCGGCGGCGGTCTCTCGGCGGGTTTGCTCGGTCCGTTGAGCGCGGCGGCGCAGCTCGATGTGGGTACGCCGGGCAAACCCGCGGCCTCGACATTCTCGACGCGTCTCAGCGCCGTGAGCGGCGCGGTCAAACTGGAAAACGCGGACGTCGCTTCCCGCAGTCATACCGGGCGCTTCGCCGGCGTCATAGATTTGCCCCGGCGTCAGGTGGATATCTCGGGTACGCTGGTTCCCCGCAAGGCGGGCGAGGATCAGTTGCCGATCTCCATCAAGGGCGCGATGGACCGGCCCAACATCCGGCTCCTGCCGCCGCCGAAATGATTTAGGTCTTCTGCGCCTCGCGCAGGACAAACACGCGCAGTGCGCTCGACAGATTGCCCGCGCGCTCCTTGTCGATCTCCGCGATGAGCTTGTTCATCGAGATTTGGCGCTGCGCCGCGATGGCCGCCAAGGCATCCCAGAAAGGTCCTTCGAGCGAAATACTGGTGCGGTGCCCGGCGATATTCACCGATCTCTTTTTAATCATGGGGGCCGATCATATCGCTCGGCTTCACCCAGGCGTCGAAATCGCCCGCGGTCACGTAACCGGTCCCGATCGCGGCGGCCTTCAGCGTCGTGCTGTCCGCATGCGCCTTTTTCGCGATCTCGGCGGCTTTATCATAGCCGATATGCGGCGCCAGCGCGGTCACCAGCATCAGCGAATTCTCCAGATGCCGCTTGATCGCAGCCTGGTCGGCCTTCAAGCCGCGCACGCAGTGGATGTTGAAGCTTTCCGCCGCGTCGGCGAGCAACTGGATGGACATCAGTACATTGTAGACGATCACGGGTTTGAACACGTTCAGTTCAAGGTGCCCATGCGAACCGGCCACCGTGACCGCGGTGTGATTGCCCATCACTTGCGCGCACACCATGGTCAGCGCCTCGGCCTGGGTGGGGTTCACCTTGCCCGGCATGATGGACGAGCCGGGCTCGTTGGCCGGCAGGATCAACTCGCCGAGGCCCGAGCGTGGACCGGAGGCCAGCAACCGCACATCGTTGGCGATCTTCATCAAGGACACAGCGATGGTGTTCAGCGCGCCGGAGCATTCCACCATCGTGTCGTGCGCGCCCATGGCTTCGAAGAAATTGGTCGACGGCCAGAACGGCAGATCCGTGAGCTTGCGCAGTTCCAGGCAGAACTTCTCCGCGAAACCCTTCTTGGCGTTCAACCCCGTTCCCACCGCAGTGCCGCCTTGCGCGAGACGATACAGGCGCGGCAATACCGCTTTCAACCGTTCGACGCTGAAGCCCACCTGCGCCGCGTAGCCCGAGAACTCCTGGCCGAGCGACAGGGGCGTCGCATCCTGCAAATGCGTGCGGCCGATCTTGATGATGGACGCGAAGGCGTCCGCGCGGTTCTCCAGCGCGTCGTGAAGCTTCTCCAGCACCGGGATCAGCCGCCCCGTCACCTCGCGCGTGACGGCGATATGCATCACCGCCGGAAAGCTGTCGTTGGACGATTGCCCGCGATTGACATGGTCATTCGGGTGAATGGGCGATTTTCCGCCACGGCCCTTGCCCAGAAGTTCGTTGGCGCGGCCGGCTATGACTTCATTCGCGTTCATGTTGCTTTGGGTGCCGGAGCCCGTCTGCCACACGACGAGCGGGAACTCCTCGTCGTGTTTTCCGTCGGCCACTTCGGCGGCGGCCTGGGCGATCACGTCGGCGATGTCCGCCGGCAGTTCACCGAGGGATCTGTTGGCCAGCGCCGCGGCTTGTTTCTGAAGCCCGAAGGCGCGCACCACGGGGACCGGCATGCGCTGTCCGCCGATCTTGAAGTTCTCGAGACTGCGCTGCGTCTGGGCGCCCCAGTAATGATCGGCCGGAACCTCGACCGTTCCCAGGCTGTCGGACTCTTTGCGTGTGGTCATGCGGCCCCCTTCGTTAGTGTAAGGCTGCGAGGAACTCACATACCGCGTCAAGGGCGTCCGTCAGATTTTCGTCATGCGTGCGGCCGGAGGCGCGGCGCGGCTTCAGGTCATGATCGCCGTCCGGGAGCCATCGTAGCTTGATGGCGCGCGACAGTTTCAGCGCCGAAACGCTTTCCCGGTCACCCATGGGATCGCGCTCGCCCTGGCAGATCACGGTTGGCGTCTTGAGCGACAGGAGGTGCTCGGTGCGGGGCTTGTCCTTCCGGCCGGCGCCGTAGAAGGGGTAGCCGAGGCACACGAGTCCCTGAATGTCCGCGGCGTCGGCGATCAGGCTGGCCATGCGCCCGCCCATGGACTTGCCGCCGATCACGAGGCGCTCCGATCCAAGCGCGGCGATCACGGAACGCCAGGTCTCCAGCAGCACCGGTTGCCGGTCGGGCGGTTTCTTCGCGCCCGTCTTCCGCCGCGCGGCCATGTAGGGGAATTCGAACCGCACCGCGCGGTATCCCGCCTTCGCGAGGCCCTCGGCGAAGAAGGTCATGAACGGTGTATCCATCGGTGCGCCGGCGCCGTGCGCGAGCACGACCGTCAAAGGCGCCGATTTCGGTCCGCAGATCAGCATGGGTCCTGCTTAAGCTCTTGCCGGCAGCGGCTCAAGGCCGCGTGCCTTCCCGCAGACGCAACCTCCAACCCTCTCCCGCAAGCGGGAGGATGAGGGACTTGCCTCTACGCAGGGGCGCCGCCATTCGCCTTCAACAACGCGAAGAACTCCCGCCGGGTTTTCGGGCCGTAGGTCAAGAAACTGGGATCGGCGTCAGGCAGATAGGCGGCGCGCGCCTTGCCCCAGCTATCCACTTCGGCTTTCTTCTTCATGTCGGACGGCGACAGTCCGTACACACGCGCGCCGGACAGTCCGAAGATCTTGCGTTTTCTTTCCGGGGTCAGTTCCGGATAACCGAAGCGGTTCTGGAAGTTGCCCGAGATCTGGAAGGTGCGGAACGCCTGGATCTGGTCCTGCGGGCTCCCATACCAGATGGAATCGGTCCCCCACAGCACATTGTCCTCGCCGACGGCGTTCATGAGTTTTCCAAGGACATGCGACGCCTGATCGGGATCGCGCATCACTGCGCGCCAGGTGCTGCCCAGTTCGGCGTAAACGTTACTCCCCGGCTTGATGCCGTTGACGCGCAGCGCATGGACGAGCGAGTCCACGCCCTTGGGATGCTTCTCATTGTACGGACCTTCGATGTGCGAAGGTTCGTAGCCCGAATGGTAGATCAGGAAATTCATGTCGGGATATTTCGCCGCGACGATTCCAATGTCTCTGCATGTCGAGAATTCATACGACAAGTCGCCGAGCGGCAGTCCCTTGTGCACGCAAATGATCCTCACGCCCTGATCGCGCGCTTTCTCGATCATACGGATCCCGGTGGCGGGATCGTCCAGCCAGAAGCCTTTCCCGTCCGGCCCCCATTGAGTGTAGGTCTTCCAGCCGGCGATCTTGTAGGTCTTCAGCACCTCATCCATGCCTTCCACATGGCCGGGGAAGTTGGGATGACAGAGCCCGTGGATCAAAAGACGCGGTGCGCCTTGCAGCTTCGCCGCCAGCATCCGCGTTTCGGCGGCTTCGTGCACGAGAAGGGGATTGTCCGGCGCCGACGGCACCGATGACAGCACCGCCGCTGTCGTGTCGCTGTCCATGAACACCTCGCGCAGCAGGTCTTCCGCGCCCATGCAGTCGATGCCGTCCTTTTCGGCGCATGCCGTCTGGTTGGCCGCGAAGCCGCGCGCGACGTTTTCCCATCCCGGGATATTCTTGCGCCATGTGCCTTTTGGATTCACATGGTGAAGCTGCACATCGAAAATGAATTCGTTGCCGGTCACGACGCTGTCGGCGGCGGAAATCTCGAATTCCGCTTCGTCCGGCATTTCGAAGGTGCCGCCGGTCTTGCCGGCCTGGGCGAACGTCTCGTTCATGGCGGCGAGGGTGGCCGCCGCGCCGCAAGTGGTGACCAGGTAGGCGCGCCGGCCCATCCCGAGTTTCTTCGCCGCCGCGCCGACTTTCTCGTGCGCGGCCTTGTTCGCCGCCTTCGAGATCGGATCGAGCGGCCGCGGCGCGAACTCGCCGTTGGTCGTCGTGTCCAGTTTTATCGGGAGGCGTGTGCCCTCGGGGTCGTGACGCGACATGAGATGCCTCCTGTGCGAACGAGGAGCGGAGGCTAGCAGGACCAAACACAGCCTGTCACCCTGGGCTGCGCCCGGATGACCAAGAAAGTCGTTACAACTGCGAGAAGAAGTCGTTGCCCTTGTCGTCGACGATGATGAAGGCCGGGAAGTCTTCCACTTCGATCTTCCAGATGGCTTCCATGCCAAGCTCCGGATATTCGACCACTTCCACCTTCTTGATCGACTTCTCGGCCAGCATGGCGGCGGCGCCGCCGATGGAGCCAAGGTAGAAACCGCCGTGCTTCTTGCATGCTTCCGTCACGGCCTTCGAGCGGTTGCCCTTGGCGAGCATCACCATCGAGCCGCCGGCGGCCTGGAGTTCATCGACATAGGAGTCCATGCGTCCGGCGGTCGTCGGGCCGAACGCACCCGAGGCATAGCCGGCCGGCGTCTTCGCCGGACCGGCGTAATACACCGGATGCTGCTTGAAGTACTCCGGCAGGCCTTTGCCGGCGTCGATGCGCTCTTTCAATTTCGCATGCGCGATGTCGCGCGCCACCACCATCGGTCCCGACAGGCTCACGCGGGTCTTGATGGGAAGGCGCGACAACAGCGCGCGGATCTCATCCATCGGGCGGTTGAGATCGATCTTGATCACTTCGTCCGACAGCTTTTCCGTGCGCACTTCCGGAAGGTAATGCGCCGGGTTCGTTTCAAGCTGCTCGAGATACACGCCGTCGCGGGTGATCTTGCCCAGCATCTGGCGGTCGGCGGAACACGACACGCCGATGCCGACAGGACAGGAGGCGCCGTGACGCGGCAGGCGGATCACGCGCACGTCATGGCAGAAGTACTTGCCGCCGAACTGCGCGCCGATACCCATCGTACGGGTCATCTCCAGCACGTCCTGCTCCATGGCGAGGTCGCGGAACGCCTGGCCGTGCACGCCGCCCTTGGTCGGCAACGTGTCGAGATAACGCGCCGAGGCCAACTTCACGGTCTTCAGGCACATCTCGGCCGAGGTGCCGCCGATGACGATGGCCAGGTGGTACGGCGGGCAGGCCGACGTGCCGATATGCTTGATTTCTTCGGCCAGGAATTTGCGCAGGCCGGCCGGGTTCAAGACGGCCTTGGTCTTCTGGAACAGGAAGCTCTTGTTGGCCGAACCGCCGCCCTTGGCCATGAACATGAACTTGTAGGCGTCGCCCGGCACCGCATAGAGGTCGAGTTGCGCCGGCAGGTTGTTGCCGGTGTTCTTCTCGTCGAACAGCGACGTCGGCGACATCTGCGAGTAGCGCAAGTTCAGTTTGTTGTAGGCCTCCGCCACGCCTTCGGAAATCGCGAGCGCGTCGTCACCCTCGACCCACACGTTCTGGCCCTTCTTGCCCATCACGATCGCGGTGCCGGTGTCCTGGCACATCGGGAGAATGCCGCCGGCGGCGATGTTGGCGTTCTTCATCAATTCCAGCGCCACGAAGCGGTCGTTGTCCGAAGCTTCCTTGTCGTCGAGGATCGCGCGCAGTTGCTTCAGATGGCTCGGGCGCAAAAGGTGCGAAACGTCGCGGAACGCCGCGGCGGTGAGTTTGCCGATCGCGGACGCGGGGATGACGGTGATGTCCTTGCCGCGGAACTTGTCCACGCCGACGCCCTCGACCGGAAGCTTGCGATACTCCGTTTCGTCGTGGGCAAGGGGAAATATTTCGGCAAATGCGGCGTCAATCATGGTCGGATCCGTCTGAGGTAAAATGAAAAGGAGCGGCGCGCGCTCTACTTCTTACGAAACGCGTCGAGCGTGACGACCTTGTTCGCCGCCGCGTCGGCGTTCTCGCTCTCCGGCTCCACCGTCTTCAAAGGCGGGCGGTTCGCGCCGGTCTTGCGTGCGTTCTTCAAGGCTTGAGTCACCTGGATCGAGTCCACCTGCGGCGCATCGGAGGGCGCTTCATCGTCGAGCGGCGGATCGGACGCGTCGTCGTCTTCCTCCTCGCTGCGCTCCTCGAACTCGACATGGAACTGCAGGCCGAACTTCGCATGCGGATCGGCGAAGGCGGTCACGGCCGCGAACGGCACGGACAGGCGCTGGCTGACGCCGGAAAAGCTCAGGGTGATCTCGAAGCGCTCATCGCCGACGTTCAGGTCCCAGAACTGGTGCTGCAGCACGATGGTCATTTCGTTCGGGTGCAGCGCCTTCAGGCTCGGCGCGATCTTCAGGCCCGGATGGGTTGTGTCGAAGGTGATGTAAAAGTGATGCGCGCCGGGCAGGCCCTGCGCTTCGGTGATTTTCAGCGCCTGCTTCAGTACGCCGCGCAAGGCGTCCTCGACCATGCGCTCATAGCTCAGGGATGTGATTTCAGTACTCAAAGTCCGGGCCGATGAATTGAACGTTTGGATAGCTTATTACCGTATTTTGGACGCGCGCGGCGTTCAATCCTTAAAACCGCCAATCCTTAAAACCGCCGGCGACTCGTGTGTTCACGATGCTGTAAGAGCGCGAAGGGACTCGCGCGAAGAGTGGGGGGCTTCTGTTGCCCGGTGCCCCCCGAACCGCGCTTTGGACGTATTTACCTAGCGGCCGTTAGGCAGCGAGGCGGACGTCCTCAACGAGTGCAACGTTGTCGTTGGCACTTTTAGATGTAGCCCGATAACGGTGGTACAATGCCGGGAACAGCTACTGTCTTTACTGCGCACGTCGAGCCTGTTTCGCCCCCATGAACACCGACCTTTCGGAAGGTGGAAAATGGTGGAGGCGCCGGGTACTGCCCCCGGGTCCGCTACGCCTATGCCACAGCAGGTTTAGCGCCATAGCCGCTTGCGCGGCGTCATTAATATAAGACGCCTTGGATGAATTTGCCAGCCACCGGGCAAAAAACACAAATTCACCTGTTGCGCGGGGCCCTACCGATCAAATTGTAGGGGTTGTATAAGAAGCGCCATGCAGCAGTACCTTGATCTCCTCGACCGGGTCCTCAAGACCGGCGCCAAGAAATCCGACCGCACCGGCACCGGCACGCTCAGTGTGTTCGGTCACCAGATGCGTTTCGATCTGGAGGCCGGGTTCCCGCTGCTGACCACCAAGAAACTCCACACCAAATCCATCGTCGTCGAACTCCTGTGGCTCCTGCGCGGCGACACCAACATCGCCTACCTGAAGGATCACGGCGTTTCGATCTGGGACGAGTGGGCGGATGAAAACGGCGACCTCGGGCCCGTCTATGGGCAACAGTGGCGCTCCTGGCCCGCGCCCGACGGCCGCGCGATCGACCAGATCGCCAAGGTCGTGGACTCGATCAAGAAGAACCCCGACAGCCGCCGGCATATCGTCAGCGCCTGGAATCCGGCCCACGTCGACGACATGGCGCTGCCGCCGTGCCACACGCTGTTCCAATTCTATGTCGCGGACGGCAAACTCTCCTGCCAGCTTTATCAGCGCAGCGGCGATATCTTCCTCGGCGTGCCCTTCAACATCGCCTCGTACGCGCTTCTGACCATGATGATCGCCCAGGTGACGGGCCTGAAACCCGGCGATTTCGTGCACACCTTGGGCGATGCGCACCTTTACACCAACCATATCGAGCAGGCGCATATCCAGCTTGCCCGCGCGCCGCGCCCGCTCCCGAAAATGACGCTGAATCCCGATGTGAAGGACATCTTCGCCTTCACTTACGGCGACTTCACGTTGTCGGACTACAACCCGCACCCGCATATCGCGGCCAAGGTCGCGGTCTAGCCTGCACGCAAAAAATAAGCGGGCCGTTGGGCCCGCTTACTTCTCACGTTCGCTGGGATTGCGAACTTATTTCTTCTTGCCTTTGGAGGCATAGGCGTCGAGCAGGCCTTCGAACTTCTTCTGGAGGTCATTGAACTCCGCGTTCGTGCACTTGCTGAACGTCACGTACTTGGACTGATAGTCGTCGAAGGATTCGGCGACGGCGTCCATTTCCTTGCTGGTGACTGCGGTGCCGTCGGCAGGGAGATCCGGCAGCGTCGGCACGGCGCCGCACTTGGTTTCAGCGGCGAAAGCGCCGACGGACAGCGTCATAACCGCGGCAACAGCGCCGCTCAGCGTAAGAAGTCGTTTCATTTAGGATTTCCTCCCTGCGACCATGGATTTAGGACAAGTGGCGCCCAACTGGTATATCCTACCGGCCTCTCGAACGATAGCAACCCACTGTTTGCAACCAATTCGAAGATTTTCCGGGCCTTTCAAACGCTTACCGGGCCGTCCTGAGTATCATCTCACTCCGAAATTGCGTCGAAGATATGAGCGAACGGCGACAAACCTATGACCGCAGATAACATCCCCGCGAGCGCGGCAAGCAAAGCCCCGATACGTTTGGTTTTCGTCGTCGCGCGCGCCGAAAACGGCGTCATTGGCCGCGACGGTCAACTGCCCTGGCACATTCCCGCGGACCTGCAGCACTTCAAACGCATGACCTTGGGTAAACCGGTCGTCATGGGACGCAAGACGTTCGAGTCCATCGGCAAACCGCTGCCCCGGCGCACCAACATCGTCGTCACGCGCGACGCGGCCTGGACTTATCCCGGTGTCGCGGTTGCCTATGACATCCCTACCGCGCTCGCGCTGGCCTACGAGGACGCGCACCGCACGGGAACGGACGAAGTCAGCGTCATCGGCGGCGGCGAGTTGTTCCACGCCTTGATGCCGGAAGCGCGGCGCATCTATCTCACCGAAGTCCACGGCGCTTTCGAAGGCGATGCCGTGTTCGACCTCGATCTCGCGCTCGGCTGGCGCGAGCTGTCGCGCGAGCGCCACGCCGCCGATCCGCCCGGCGGCCCGGACTTCAGCTTCGTGACGCTCGAGCGGACCACTTAACTTCTTTTATGGCGTCAACCGGCACAGCGCGGTGACATCGGCGACGGTGTCGGTCGCTTCGTTGTGCACCAGATGCTGCAAGTATCCGGTGAAAAAGCTCGACAGCGGCTTCACGATGTAATGGGCCATGTCGGCCTCGGTGAGCTGCCAGGAGGGCGAGGCGTTCGCCTGCAGGGCCGCCGCCGTGATCAGCTTTTGCCCGTTGGCCGGGATCGCCGCGGTCTGGTAGGTGCCGAGCAGGTTGCCGTTGCGGGCGTCGTAGACGCCCAAGGTCACGCTCATCGCGCTGGCGCTGGTGTTATGCACCACCACCGAACTCGGATAACCCTCGATGCGGGTCGAATGCACCCCCATCACCAGGCTTGTCTGCGCCGCCGCGCCCGTGTCGCAGGACGTGATGTTGGTCAGCGTCTTCGTGAAGGGTTCATGCATCGCGTGCTGGAAGAAACCCGTGAAAGTCGGGCGGATCGACAGGGTGTAGAAATCCGGTTTGCCGGCCGGCAGCGTCGGCAACTGGCTTTCGATCGCGCGCATGCCCACCTGCATCATCGCCGACGGAGCGATATTACCGCTTGTCCATGTCGCGAGCGGCTGTCCCGTGTTGCCGTCGGACACCGTGACCTCGACGGTGCCCGCCGCGGTCCCGGCATTGTAGAAGCGCAAATAAGACAACAGCGTCGCGTGATTCGACGAGAACACGCCCGGCACGCGCAGGCCGCCGACATTCCCCGCGATGGCGGCGGTCGGCGTCCAATTCATCCAGTTCGTTAAAAGGGTGCGGTTCCAGGAATCGTACCAGGGGCCGCCGGCGCGATCATCGGCTTCGTCGGCGTAGGAGAGCGAGCCGACCAGCGCGTTCTGCCCGGTCGCGCCGTCGGTCGCGTAGAACGGCCCGCCCGAGTTTCCGCCTGAGCCGTCGATGGCGTACTGCTTCACATGGTTCGCGCGCATATAGCTCGCCGAGTTGTCGCCGCCTTCATCCGACCATTGCGTGTAGTTGGACAGGCCCTGCACGACGCCGGGATACCCCGAAGCGGTGACGGGATTGATGTCGCTGCCGAAGATCACCGGCATGAACGTATCGGTGAACGTGAACGGCGTTTGAAACTGGACCGCGGCGAAATCGTGGCGATAGTCGGTCACCGGATAGGTGTCCTGATCGGACATCTGAGTCCAGGTTTCGGTGGCGCGGATGAACGCGAAGTCCGATTTTCCGTATGGGCGGATCGGCTGGTTGTCGCCCAGCTGGTTCTGGTACTGCGCCGGATAGAAGCGCACTTGCGACGCGTAACCGCCGCGGTTCTTGTTGTGCACGCAATGGCCCGCCGTCAGCACGACATAGGGGCTGACGAGGGTGGCGGTGCAGCGGAAACTCTGCCCGTTCGGATAGGTGACGGACAGATAACCGATGGTGTTCCACGGCGCGGTCATCGTGTTCGCGACGCGCCGGCGGTCATCGATTACGATGGCCGCCGGCGCTTCCAGGTCGAAGGCGGGCCGCAGGAGGCCGGGACGCTCGCGCCTGATCGGGGTGCCGATCTGCTCGGGATCGGCTTGCTTCGACGCGGGCAGGGGCGGCGCTTCCGGCGCGGCTTCGGCGCCGCGCTCGGCAGCGTTCTTCGCCGCGTCATCCGGGATCGCGCGGCGCAGCGGTTCGGGCCGGACATTGTCCGGCTCGTCGATCGGCTGGACGTCATCGGCTTGTGGGCGGGCTTTTGCCGTCGAGGGTGGCGCGCCGATGCCGAGCGAAGAGCTCAGAAAGTCTTTCGCCGCCGCGGCCGACAGCTGTTCGGCGCGCGGCGCGATCAGGCTGACGCACGCAAGCCGGCGCGCGCCTTGCGCGTCCAGATAGAGTTCCTGCCACTCATGATATTTCCCGCCGATCACCTGGCCTTTGTGGATGACCTCGGCCGGCGTCGTCGCGGCGGCTTTGGCGCAGTCGTAGGCGCCAAGATCGGGCAGGCGCGGGCCTTTCGGCTCGGCGGCGCCGGCGGCGATCGCAAACATGATGGAGATGGCGACGCTCGCGGCTGCAGGCGAACGGCTACGAGAAACGAGCGGGAAGGACCGACGGACCAAAGGAAACCCCAGCGCTGGCGTTATCCATTCTCGGGAAATGCAAACCCTAAGCCCAAGCCAACTCCGCGCATTTTACTCCAGCACGCGCACCGCGTCAGGGCGGGCACATGCAAAGCAACGGCGCTGTTATTTTTCCTCGCGAAATCCGCGGACGGAAATTTCAGGAGCTTTCCGTCGACCGCTGCTCAATTTCTCCCACAGCCGCCTGGCGATTTCAATGTATGCCGCCGCGTGTGGACCGTCCGGCTCGCTTACCGCGACGGGAGTTCCGGCGTCGGAGGTCATGCGGATTTTGATGTCGAGCGGGATTTCACCGAGGAAATCGACGCCAAGCTGGTCAGCCGTCCTGTGCGCGCCGCCATGCGAGAAAATCTCGTCGCGGTGATTGCAGTTGGGGCAGATGTAATAGCTCATATTCTCGATGAGCCCGAGGATCGGCACCTCCACCTTGCGGAACATGCCGAGGCCTTTGCGCGCATCGATCA
>JAYSFT010000026.1:0-24699 GCA_041913245.1 Rhodospirillaceae bacterium
ACGACGCCACAACCCCAGCCGCCTGCGAAGCCGCAGGCGCCGCAGGACCGGAACAACTCGCCAAACCGAGGGCCACCACGGCGATACCCGCGGTTTTGACCAACTTCAGGTAACCTGTGTCTCTCTGGTATCGCACGTTAAATGCTCCTCCCAACCGGGACGCCGTTTATCCGCGCATCGCGAAAGGAAATTGCGTTTGGGCTAACCCGTTGACGAATAAGCTCACCGCCATCCGTAACTCCGCCGAACGCCTTCCCAAGCGTGCGCCCTCCTCAAGCTTAATACGCATTGGGCGTTATCCAGCGCCACGCGGCGGAAACATTTCTTGAATGTGACCGCAAAATTGTTTGCCGCGCCGCACCCAAACCCGGCGCTAGAACCTGAAGCGCAGCCCCATGTTGAAATACCGCCCGAACGGTTCGTAGACGTTGCGGTTGGTGGGACGGTTGAAGCTGGTGGGCGGTTGCAGCGAGATCGGCGGCATCTTGTCCCAGACGTTGGTGACGGTGAGGTAAAGCTGACTATCGGATCCGAAGGCCGAAAGGTCGTATGTCACGGTCATGTCCGTGTAGAACGCCGCCGGGACGTCGTTCTCATCGACGTAGACGCCTTCCACTTTGGTCGCGTCCATCAGGTTCTTCGCGATGAAACGTTCCTGAACGTAAAACTCCCACGCTCCCACCTCGTAAGTGAGTTGCAGGTTGGCGCGCCAGCGCGGGTTGACCGTATCTCCCAGCGTCTTGAGCAGCACCGATCCCGGCGCGCGGCTCTGCGACTTCGTCAGATGCGTCGCCAGCAGCGAAAGTTGCAGCGGACGCTCGAACAGTTCGATGTCGTACTTGGCCTCGATGTCGAATCCCGCGTTCTCGACAACGGCGAGATTGAGATAAGGCTTCAGGATGGTGAGCGCCCCGGCGCTGAAGATCACCTTGTCGCAGAAACCCGGGACTCCCGTGGCGCAATTGTCGACGGTCTGCTGGTCCGGAACGATGTCGATCGCTCCCTTGATCTTGATGTCGTAGTAGTCGACCGAAAGCTGCAAGCCCTCGAAAAATGTCGGCATGAAGACCACACCGTAGGTTTGAGTCAGCGCCTTTTCCGGCTCCAGATTCAGATTGCCCATGGTGAAAGTCACCGCCGGGACCGTGGTTCCGCCCGCGCTCGACGGATAGGTGGCGTTGATGGAGCCTTGCGTCGCCGTATTGAAAAGCTCAAGCAGGTTCGGCGCGCGTATGTCGCGCGAGAGCGTGCCGCGAAAACGAATGTCCGGCGCCGGCTGATAGTTGCCCCCCACTTTCCAGGTCGTCACCCCGCCCGACGTCGAATAATCGGTATAGCGGACCGCAAGATCGGCGCTGAGCGCACGCGCCCACGGCGCGCCGTGGATCAGCGGAATGCCAAGCTCGAGGAAGCCCTCCTTCACGTTGTAGGCGCCGTCGAAAGGCTGCGGATTGAAAAAACGGTAAGGCCCCAATTGTCCATTCAACGCCGGCGGACCTCCGCGCATCCCGGCGAAGCTCACGCGCGTGGTCGAGAACGGGTTGACCGCCTGATCGGCCTTCTCTGTCCGGTATTCGAAACCGGTTGCCACGGAGATCGGCCCCGCCGCGAAGCCGAGATCGTCGCCGAGATCGCCGGACAGGCTGAACGCAAAGACATCCTGCTCGAGATGCAGGTCCTTATACGCGTCACCCACCGTCCAGCCTTGGAGTTCTTTCGCGACCGAGTTCGCGCCGAACAGATTGATCGGCCGGCATCCTGGATCAAACCCCGTGCCGCCGGGCACGAATATATCGCCGTCGTAGTATTGCGAACGACAGACAATATTGCCGGTCACGGGATGCACGACGGCATCGGCGGCCGCATACATGTTGCGCGAAATCGGCATATTTGTTTGCATCAGAAGCTGACGCGAGCGCCCACGCGAGTAGGACACATCGTAATTCCAATAGGAATCGAACAGGTTGTCGCCCTCGAAACCGACGGCCTGACGAAACACGCGGACTTTGCTGACCACATGCATCGGCTCATATTCCTTGAGATATCGGCCGAGGTTAAACGACGCGATGCCGTTTGCCGCCATGACCGACCGGATCGAGGCCGGGATAAATGGATTTCCGCCGTAGATCGTGTACTGGAACCGCGCGCCCGTCTCGATCGGCAGTTGGCTTGGATCGTCGGCGACCGCGCGCGAATAGCCGAATTCGGCGTAGAAACGAAACTCGTCCGTCAGGCTGTACTCGCCATGGACGAAGTGGGCCATACGCCACTGGTCGTTGGCGAAATTGATGTTGAACGAATGTCCGTCGCCGCCGCTGGTGAACGTCGTGCCCGGGCTGTAGCCATAGTTGAACGGCGTTGGGACCGCGCCATCGCCGACGAAATTCGTGCCGCGCAGGAGCGTGTTGACGATAAGCCCCCCGTCGGACCCATTCGACGCCTTGAGGTTATCCACGATCAGATTTTGCGGCCCGCTGCCGGTGGTGTTCGGGATCAAGCTTTTCTGAACGTCCCACCACGGACGGCCCATGTGGTCGCCGATGCGCGTGCCGTTCTGATTGAAGTAGGTGGCGCTGGCGATGATGTGCAGCCGGTCGCCCGCGAATGTGTCGCCCCACGCGAGCGAGAGTTTGTGGTTTGGAAGGTCATAGCGGCTGGAGATGCCGCCACCGACTTCGCCCTTAACACCGACGAAATCCGTATCAAGCACCAGATTGAGAACGCCCGCGACCGCATCGGACCCATACGCGGCCGATGCGCCGCCCGTGACGATATCGATGCGCGACACCAGGTTCTGCGGCATGACATTGATATCGACCGAGTTTTGCGTATTCGTCGCGATGACCCGCCGACCGTTGAGCAGCACGAGATTGCGGTTGGCGCCGAGGTTGCGCAGGTTCATCAGGCTCTGGCCGTTGGTGCTGCCCGAAGCGCCGCCGCTGTTCGTGTTGCCGACGACGCTGGCGCCGAGGGCCGGCAGCTGCGACAGCGCGTCGGCGACGTTGTTCGGTGCCGCAGCGAGCAGCGTGCCCGCTTGGATCGTGGTGACCGGCGTCGCGGTCTCGAAACCGGTCCGCAGGCGCGAGCCGGTGACCACGACCTCCTCGACCATCACCGCGGAATCGGGCCGCGCGAGGGCGTGAAAGCTCGGCGGCGGTTCCCGCGGAGCGGCTTTGGTCGCAAGGGGTTCCTGTATTTGCGGCGCCGGATTCACGTCTGTGACGATGAGTTGTTCGCCGTTGCGCCGCAGGGTGAGCCCCGTCCCGCGCAAAAGGCCGGTCACCGCTTGTACGGGCGTCAAGCTTCCAGAGATTCCCGCGGAAAAACGGTCTTTGAGCTGATCGGGCGAAAAGACGATGCTGACACCCGTTTCCTGCTGAACGCGGCGCAGCGCTTCTTCGACCGACACGACACCGATGCTGAGGCGAAAGCGGCGCTCCAGCGATTGCGCCCAGGCCGGCGATTGAGGGACGAGCGTGCTTACAATGAGGGCGAGCGCGGGCAGCAGGCGGCGCGCGGCCGCGCTCCGCCTTCTCCCATCCCGCTTCGATGAGTTCCCCCACTCATGACCGGCGCGCACAAGACCTCCCCGTCCCGCTTGCGGCACTGCGATAGCGCATCAGCCTGTTACTTACAGACATGACGCGGTCGGCGCGAAAAAAGTATGCATAGACTTGGGTGAATGTCAGTGCGGAATTCGCTGCTAACTGATTATAGTGTGGCGCTGTTGCAGGCATGACATGGGGGATGGGGTCAGCCGGAAATGTCGAGCGATGAGCCCAGCAAAGCTCGATTTGCAAAGATCGTTGCGTCATACGAAAAGGAACTGAGCCAGTTCCTCTCGCACTACTTGGCCAACAAGGCCGACGTCGAGGACTGCGTCCAAGAGACCCTTCTCAACATTTGGCGGCAGGAACAGCGCGGACTTCTAAGGGAAGACGCGCGCGGTTACCTGTTCACCGTCGCCCTCAATGTCGTACGCGATTTCTGGCGCCGCGACCGGGTCCGGCACGGAAAGGCGCATGTCGAGTTGTCGGAAGACCTGGCCGAAATGCGTAGAATGGGTATGGACAAGCAGGTTGCCGAGCGTGAAGGCATCAGGCTGATCGAGGCCAGTCTCGACCAGCTAAAGCCTTCAACCAAAGCGGCTTTTTTGCTCTTTCACGTTGAAAACCTTACGCCCGAGCAGATTGCAACACGCCTGGGAATATCGGTACGTACGGTGGAACGAGAGATGGCGCGCGCCCTGGAGTACTTCCGATCGACCTTGGGAGGGGTCGTGAAGGACCTTTTGGAGGAATAAGATGTTAGCCCCTATCCCCGAAACCGCGGCCGAGTGGATGGTGCGCCTGAACGGCCTCGCGTTGAGCGAGGCCGAACGGAAGGCCTTGTCCCTGTGGCTCTCGGAGGATTCCGCGCGGCTGAAGGAGCTCGAGGAACTGCGCGTCGTCTGGCAGATTGCCGGACGCACCGTCGCTTCGCCCGATGTTGCCGCGCGCATGGCCGGCGGCTTGGAGCAGGCCACGCGGCCGGCCGCGTGCTGGAATACCCGGCGCGCCGCGATTGCCGGCGCTCTTGCTGTCGCCGCCTCCCTCTGCGTCATTGTCATCGCCCAGCGCCCAGACCCTTCAGACGCGCTCGCGCTCGCCAACGGCAGCAACGTTCAAACCTCCATCGGCCAGATCCAGCGCTATACGCTCCCGGATACATCGTCCGTCACCATGGCCGCCGATTCCGTGGTATCCGTCAATTTCACGGGCGGCCAGCGCGAGATCGCGCTTGGACGCGGCGAGTTGTATCTTCAGGTCGCCCATGACCGCGCGCGCCCGTTCACCGTCATGGCGGGAACACACAGCGTCACGGTGACCGGGACTCAGTTCAATCTGGATTTCGATGCCGCGCGCAACGTGCTCGAGGTCGCGGTGACCGAAGGCAGCGTGAATGTCAGCCTCGGCGCCGGCGCCGAGGCGCGGAAAGTCGAGAAACTGAAGGACGGCGACGTCGTCCTGTTTGAAGCCTCGGGCGATACCGTGCGGCGGCGGGTGACGGCGAAACAGGCGGCCGACTGGCGTCAGGGCGCCCTGCACTTCGATCAAACGAGACTGCGCGATGCGATCGTGGAAATGAACCGTTACGCGGCAAAGCCGATCGTCGCGACCGACGAGAAGATCACGACCCTCACCTTGACAGGCCGCTTCGAGGCGCGGGATACGGCGTCGTTCCTCTATGCGCTGGAAACGGTCTTCGGTCTCAAGACCGTCGAGACGCCGCGCGCCTGGGAAATCTCGTTCCAGAATTAGCGGCCCTGGTGACGAACGGCCTTAGGCCTTCATGTCCTTCGAGCAGATCTGGACCCCGAAGCCGTCCGGATCCTTCACCGAAACACTGAGCTTTTCGGCATCGACGGTGGGGTTGAGATTGCGGCGCTTCAGCTTGGCCTCGACCGCGGCCGCATCCCAATTGTCGAGCGTATAGGCGATGTGATCGACAAACGGCTTGTTGTCCGGCTGGCGCGTTTTGCGCACGACGAAGAAGCTGTCGCCGAACCCGAGATTGCACTGTTTGCCGTCGTCCTTGCTGACTTTCATGCCGAGAAGATCGGCATAGAAATCACGCGTGCGGGCATAGTCCGCGACGCCGTAGGAGATGTGATTGACGGCGACAGTTTTAAATCCTTTCGCCTGCGCGCCAAACGCGGGCGCCGCCGCGCCGGCGGCGATCCCCGCGGCCAGGGTTTGCACCAGATGGCGGCGCGACATCTGGCCGCGCTCAAATTGCTCCAGAAGACCTGAGACGATTTTCTCCATGCTCTCCTCCCGCAATGAATTTCCTGTGCTAAAAATCAGGTGCCTTTCGCGCACTGATTTAGAGCCATGACCGCATAGGCGGTGCCGATGGTCGAGACATAGTTGTGCATATTGTCCGCCCATAACGACTTTGTGAACCAGCGGCCCGACTCGCGTTGATTTGCTTTCAGCCACGCAACGCCATTTTGAATCGCCGCGCCGTTAACCGGCATGCCGCTTTTGCAGAGGGTATAGAGCACGAAACCCGTGCCGTATCCGTCGGAGGGGCCGTTCTTGTCGTTGACGCCGCCGTCCTCGCGCGGCCAGTTGCCGAGGCTCGCAACCGACCAGCCGCCGTCGGGCCGCTGGAGTTTGAGTGTCCGCGCGATGAGGTCCTTCTTTTTGTCCGCACTCATGAGTTCAGGCGCTTTGAGAGAGGCGCGCAGCAATACGAGCTCGCCGTGCTGATCCCGCGCCGGTGTGGCGGCAAGATAGTGATGCAACCTCTTGAGACCGGCGGCGGCTTCGGGTTTGTTGAGATGTTCGGGCGGCAGATAGCTCGCGGAAATCGCAAGCATGGTCATGACGTAGTGGGGATCATCCTCGAGAAAGGGCAGCGCTTTTTTCGGATATTTGAACGACCCGTCGGGACTTTGCATCGCCCAGATCTGGTCGAACCGCGCCAGCGTGCGCGGGTCTTGCGGTAAGCCGGCCTCGCCGTCGGACATCGCGAAGGTGCCGGCGATGATCAGGCGGTTCCACAGGATATTGTTGTTGGCGCGTTGTTTATCCGGCGGCACTTCGGCGGTATTCGGGTTGTAGCTCGCCAGGAAATCAAACAGGGAATCACGGACTTCCTTTTCCGTACCCGCGTCACGCTCCACCAGGAACGGCTCGGCCATCACATGGGCGAGATTGGTGTGGCAGGTGCCGCACTTGTTTTGGCGCGTCCATTTCAGCGACACCGTCTCGAGGAAATGCGAGGCCTTGGCGATGGAGACCGTCGCGCGCCTCGGTTCACTCGCTTCGGCTTTATACCCCTCCAGATGATTGGGTCCGATTTCCGCGCCCATAGCCGATGTGGCCGCGAAGAGAAAACTTACGGCCACCGCAGAAAACCGCATCATGAACTCCTTACTTCGCCCAAGCGACGGTTCGCTTTTCCGGCCTATCTGAATGCAGGATGTGCGCCTGCACGAACTTTAGCTGATGCGCCGAGGAGATCGCGGTGTTTTTTCCCGTCGCCTGATCCGGATAGGCGTCCGCAAGCCGGCGCGCGGCCCGGATAATCGAGGCCAGGGCCATCTGGCCATAGCTGGCGTGATGGGCCGCGCCCCAGTTGACCGACAGCTGGTGATGCCAGTCGTCGATATCGACATAGGCGCCCATGAGCCCCTCCGCCGACGTCGGCGTGAGCTTCAATCTGAAGCGTGCGGCCTTGAACGACTGATCGACGTTGGTCTGGAAGGTGTCGGCGTATGGGATCATGAGATCGCCAGGCTCGGTGATCAGCACGCCGTCCACGATCTTGCCCTTGAGGCTGTGGATATAGCGCTTGCCCCAGCGTTCATCTATTTTTTGGGTCGCGCCGGGGATGATATCCTTGCCGTTCGCGCTGGTGAGCAGAGAATTGAGCCCGCGATAGGTTGTCACGGTCACATCGTTGTCGTCCGCGAGATCATCCACATCGGTGATCTCAAGCAGAACGCGGTTGAAGTTGTAGCGGCGCATGTATTCGTTCTGGAAGAAATAGTAGGAGCCGTCCGGCCCCCGGAACCCCGCGACGCAGCCGATCACGCGATACAGCTCGTTATCGATGCCTTTTTCGCCCTCGGGGCTGACAAAGTCTTTCGGGCCGACCTTGCCGTCGAGATCGAGTCCGATGCCGATCTTACCGATCGCTTCGTGATAGGGTAGCGTTCCCTTCTCGGTCGCGGGTTCCTTTTCCGCCGGGAACCAAATGTCCGCCTCGCGCGACAAATGCGAGTCCACGACGCCATGCTGTTTGTCGTCCGGAAAGAGTATCTTGAACTGCTCGCGCGGCCCGTCGTTGAAGCCTTGCGGGCATTCGCTCTTGCCGTCGGGCGTCTGATAGACCGCCCAGGCTCTATCGACGAGGACATAACCTATCTTCCGCCCCGGCGGGCTGTCCGCTTGCGCGACCGGGAGTCCAAGCGCCAGGGCCGCAAGGGCGCCGGCAGCCAAATGAGAAAGATGACGCGTCATATGAGTGCTCCCGATGAACAGTCATCAACCGGCGTTGCTGTAGAAATCGTCTCTCAGCCAGAACGCTTTGAAGCCATTGCGCGTGCCATAGAACTCACCGAGGGCATCGCCATTCACATCGCCCGGCTTGTCGTTGAAATACGTGTAGACCGGCCGGCCGCGGTACGCCCAGACGTGCATGGCGCCCGCCTGCCCTTCAGCGGCGATCCGTCCCGTCATGGGATCGATATCGATTGTCGTCCAAATTCGGTTGGGCGACTTGGCGCCGGCGAGCGCCGGCACGTAATGCCAGGTCTTCAAGCAGCGCGCGGCATCGCCGCCGCCGCACACCGCAAGCCGGAACTGCTGCGGCGTGGACGGGTGATCGCACGCCAATTGATCGAGCGCATCGTCGCCGCACGAATAGAGATAGATGGTCTGGCCGTGTTCGTCGGCGAGGACGATTCCAGCGTGACTGTCGCGCTCGGTGAAACCGGCCGGAACCGCGGGCGCGCGCATCGTGTAGACGTTATGCCATCCCGGCTCATCGCTGCCGATCTGACTGCGCAGTTTGGGATCGTCGTTATAAGTGTACAGCGGCCGGCCCCGAAACGCCCACTGACGCACACCCTGGGAGCGCTCGAACACCGTCCACTCCCCGTTTGACTGCGCGGCTTTACCGGCAAGCACGGGCATCCACTTCGCGAGGCAATCCTTCACGCAGTTGGACGCATTGGGGCCGTCGCCGTCCCAGCTATAGACGGAATAGCCGTTCTGCATGACGAGCATCCGTCCGCTGCCGACCTGGCGAACAGCGAACGCGGGCGGCACGTTCGACCGCGGCCCGACCGGCTTGCGGATCGCGGGCTCGTCGCCGCCGCCGATTTTGCGATTGCTGCCGCCGAGAACGTCGCCGGCGCGCAGGTCCAGGACGGAGGTGTAGAGCGGGTAGCCGTCATAGGCCCATTGCCGGGCGCCGTCGCGGCGCTCGATCACGGTCCACTTACCGGCCTCTTGTGCATTGGCCTGCGCAAGCACCGGCGGCCACACGGCTTGGCAGCTCGGACGATTTTCGACATCCGGCATGACGAGGCCCGCGGGATAAGGACTCATGAGGCCCGAGCTTACCCGCTCGACTTTGTCCGTACAGTTGGACGGCGTATTCTTGCGATCCCCCGCCTCTCCGTTGCGCAGGCTGCGCGTCGGCCAGAAATATAAGGTCTTGCCCGCGGCATCGACGAAGACAGGCCCTTCGAGCTCATTGACGATCACACGGAAGCCCGGCGGCATCGGCTCGGGCACATAGTCCTCGATCTCGCCGCCGCGTCCGGACGAAGCACCCGCCGCGGGCGCCGTCCCCGGCACCGCGCACGCCAGCGCAGCGATCACCGCCAACTCCGACCACAGCTTTCTCATGTCCCCTCCCAGGTCCACATGCGCTGTTCTCCCGATGCCGATTATGCGCGCGTCCGCTTTAAATGCGCGGGAAAAATCGCGTCCCGGACGGGGTTTTCGCGCAAAAACGCGTGTGCCCTTTCCTTCTTTGCATGAGTTTGTGAGAAGCGCTAATGATGCGCCGCACCCGGCCCCCGCGATCGCCAAGAGCAGGACGAACACCACCGATGAAAGCGACCACCCACATCTTTAAAGGCGCGCACGGCGACGCCATGGCCTATCACGAGATGGGACCGGCGGACGGGCGTCCGGTCATCCTGATCCACGGTTTGTTCTCCAACGCCAAGGTCAATTGGATCAAATACGGCCATGCCGCCAAACTCGCGGACAAAGGCCGGCGCGTGATCATGCCGGACTTGCGCGCCCATGGCGAAAGCGCGCGCAGCCACAACGGCGCGGACTACACCGCCGACATCCTCGCCGACGACAATCTGGGACTGATCGAACAGCTTGGTTTGCAGCCGGGCGGATACGATCTCGGCGGCTATTCGCTCGGCGGACGCACGACCGCGCGGATGCTCACACGCGGCGCCAAGCCTGGAAAGGCGATGCTCGCGGGCATGGGTCTCGAAGGCTTGCTGGATCTCGCCAACCGCGCCGACTTCTTCCGCCGCGTGCTCGAAGGCGCCGGCACGCACGAACGGTTCTCGAGCGAATGGATGGCCGAGGCTTTCCTCAAGACGACGGGAGGCGACGCGAAGGCGCTGCTACTGTTGATCGGCAGCTTCCCCGCAGTCCCGCGCACGGCCCTCGCGTCGTTCAACACGCCGCTCATGGTCCTGACCGGCACGCAGGATAACGATAATGGTTCCGCCCGCGCGCTCGCCGACGAACTGCCCAACGCCACCTACGTCGAAGTGCCCGGCAACCATATGAGCGCCGTGACACTTCCCGATCTGGGTGACGCGCTCGCGCGCTGGTTCTGACAATTTTTCCGCCGGCCGTCGGCGTCGCGCCGCCGATTGCGCGACGATTCCAAATCTCTTTGCGCGCAACACGGGCGATTTACCCTGACCGGTTCAAAAATTCCGTCCTCACAATCGCCGCATTTCGGAACGTTAATAGGTTCGGCGGGGGCGATTGGAAGGAAATCCGATGCAGAGAATCAAATCCGCGAAGTACGTAGCCGCTCTCCTCGCCGTCAGCGCCCTGGGTCTCGGCGGCTGCGCCACCAAAAAATATGTGAACGAGCAGGTCGGTGTCGTGGACTCCCGCGCGGCTGCCGCGCAGAAACGGATCGATCAGCAGCAGCTTCAACTGAGTCAGCTCGACAAAACCGCCCAGGACGCGCTCAAACGCGCGACGGACGCCGGTAAACTGGCCGAAGGCAAGTTCCTCTATTCCATGGTCCTGTCGGATGACTCGATCAAGTTCCCGCTCGACAGTTCGAAGCTGTCTGCGGAAGCCGAACAGCGCCTGTCGGTCTTCGTGGACAAGCTCAAGAGCGAAAACCGCAACATTTACCTGGAAATCCAGGGCCACACCGATGCGACCGGCGCGGATGCGACCAACCAACGCCTGGGCGAACAGCGCGCCGAAGCTGTGCGCGTATTCATGAACCGGCACGGCGTACCGCTCAATCGCATGGCGACCATTTCCTACGGCGAAAAGGATCCGGTGGCCGACAACAAGACGCGGGCCGGCCGGTCCGAGAACCGCCGTGTTGTCTTGATCGTGATGTCCTAGCTGGCGATGGGGCTGTGTCCGTCTTGGTCGGACCGGCCTCTTCTTCGCTAGCGATCCGCGGAGCCCTTCACCAGGCCCAGCAAATCCGACCAGCGCCAATTGCCGGCGCCGACGGCAAGGCGCGTGCCATCCTGAAGGGATAAGGTCACCAGCCCCTGCATTTGCCTTGTGCGGCAGGCCTCGGGCGCGAAGGCCAACTCCCACACAAGCGCCTGTCGTACGCCGGACAGTCCTTTGCCGTCCTGTTCGGCGTCGCGCACCCAATCGCCGTTCCACAGCATGACGGCTTTCCCTGCGCGGCCGGCCTTCACCACCGCACTCTGCACCAGGGGATCGCGGCGCAACGCCTGCTGAAGGACGCGTGCCGTATTGCATCCGCCCGCACCGCCGCCGCTGCCCTCACTGTCCGCGCTTGCCGCGCCAACGAGCTGCGAGTCGCTCAGGATGTCGGACATATCCGGCGTCCGCGGCTTGGCGACCTCCACGAGGTCGTCGGCGGGAACAAGCGCCGGCGCGGCTTCCGGGGCGGCAAGCGGTTCCGGCGAGGACTCGATAACCTCTTGCGGTGTGCCGCTGTCGCGAGCGGGTCCGTGCGGACCCGGAGCATCGTCCTCCATCACATTGACGATGATCTGCGACGGTTCGGGCTCCGGCGGCCGTGGCGCGATATGCAGCCATAACAGCCCGGCCAATACCGCGATATGCGCGGCAATGCTGACGATCCAGCCCACGGAAAGTCCGCGCGGCTTTTGGGATTGCTCGGATCGCTCGTGCGTAAAAGAACCGGCGCTTCGGGTCATGCGCACAGAAGAACATCACCGCGCGGCAAGAACGTGGCGGAATCGCCAAGTCCACGCGCTGCGCCGGAGCGTGTTCACGGAGCGCGTGTAAAGGGCGCGGTTTAGCGCTCGGCCGGGGTCTGCGTCGGCTTGTCGGAGGCGACTTGTTTGCCGGCCGGTTCTTCCGGATGCCGGATGAAGACCTGCGTCATGTTGAGGGTGATGGCGGAGGAAAGCGCCGTGTTCTCGCCGGTCTTCGGATCCGGATAAGCATCCGCGACGCGGCGCATGGCCCAATAGAATTCCGGCGAGTCCAAGCGATCGTAAGCCAAGTGGTGGGTGGCATAACCGTTGGTCCAGTCGAGCAGCGTGCTCACATCGAAATAGCCGCCCATCAGACCATCGGCCTTCGTCGGCGTCAGCGACAGGCGCAGCCTCATATCGCGGATGTGCAGTGCGCGCGGGTGACCGCCTTCGATCTGCCAGGCCCAGGTGATGTTCTTCTCGGGCTCGGTGACGAGCACGCCGCCTTCGATCTTGCCCTTCAGATGCTGAATGAGCGTCTTGCCGTAGCGCTCGTCGATGCGCTGCGAGCCGCCCGGGGCGGCCTTCTCGCCCGTGGCGTCGAGCAGGATGGGATCGCGGCCCCGCATGATGGTGACATCGACGCTCGGATCATCGGCGAGGCTATCGACGCCGGAGATCTCGATCATCATGCGGTTGTATTGGAAACCGCGCAGGAACTTGCTGGCGAACAACTGCACCTGGCCGTCGGGGCCGCGAAAACCGGTGTTGCAGCCGGTGACGCGGTAGAAGGCGTTGTCGATGCCCTTCTCGCCTTCGGGGCTGGTGAAGTCCTTGGGACCGACCTTGCCGTCGAGGTTCAGGCCGAGCGCCGTATTGCCCGAGGTTTCGATGTAGGGGAACTGGGCCGGATGATCGGCGGGAAACGAGTTCAGTCCCTCACGGGCGAGGATGGTGTCTTCCATCTTGCCGCCAGACGGCCACAGCGCCTTGAAAATCTCGCGCGGTCCGTGCGGGTTCAGACCCTGCGGGCATTCCGCCTTGCCGTCCGCGGTCTGATAGACCGAGAAATGCGCATCCGCGACGACATAACCGATGCGCCCGTTTTTGAGGGGCGCGGTTTCGTCGCCTTGCGCGGCGCCCGCGGCCATCAGCGCACACAGCGACACGGTGGTGAAGGTCTTCGAAAGAATGCTCATGCGTTTTTCCTTTTCGAATGTCGCCGCTCAGCCGCCGCGCCCGCCGAGATCGCGGATCCAGAACGCCTGATAACCGTTCCACCGGCCATGCCATTCGCCGGTATTGTTTCCGAGGAAATCGCCCGGCGCCAGGTCTGAGCCATAAGTATAGACGGGACGATCGCGATAGGCCCAAACATTCAGGGCGCCTGGTTGATGGGGCTGCGCGCGGCGCCCGGTGTTCGGATCGACCCACACCGTCGACCATAGACGGGACTCGCTTTTCGCACCCGCGCTCGCCGCCACATAGGGCCAGGTGCGCAGACATTTCGCGACGTCCTTATTACCGCACACCGCGAAGCGGTATTGCTGCGGGCTTTCCATGGTGTCGCAGGGCGTCATGTCGGCGGAATCTTCGCCGCAGCTATAATAGTAAACCGTCCGGCCCCGGCTGTCGGCCAGCACATCGCCGTTGAGCGTCGCCTGGATCGTGAAATCCTTGGGCGCGGCCGGCACGGTCTGCGTGTAGACGTTGTGCCAGCCGGGAACATCGCCGCCATCGAGCTTGGCGGCGGCTTCGTCTTCCGAATAGGTGTACAGCGGCTTCTTGCGGAACGCCCACTGGCGCACACCGGCTCCGCGCTCGACAATCGACCACTCGCCCTGCGGCTGCGCCGAATGCGGCGCGAGGATCGGCAGCCATGTGCGGGCGCAGTCGTTCACACAGCTGGATTTGTTCGGGCCGTCGTTGTCGGACTCATAGACCGAGTAACGCGTGTCGGTAAGCAGCATGCGTCCCCGCACGGTCGAGATGACCCGGAAGCCGGGCGGGATCGCCGGGGGTGGGCCGGCGGGCTCGCGCGCCGCCGGAGAATCGCCGCGGCGCGCGATCGTGCTTCCGCCCAGGACGTCGCCGGGCGCCCGATCAAGGATGGATGTGTACAGGGCGTGCTTGTCATAGGCCCATTGTTTCTTGCCGTCCTCGCGCGTGATGACCGTCCAGTTCCCCAGGGGCTTCGCGTCGTCGGCGGCATAAACCGGCGGCCAATAGGCGATGCAGCTCACGCGCGTTTCGGGATCGGGCAGATCAAGCCCGCCCGGATATGGGCTCATGAGGCCGGCGCTCTTCAGCACTACCTTGTCGCCGCACACCGACTTGTTTTCGGGATCGGCCGCGTAACCGTTGCGCATGGCTTTGATGGGCCATGTGTAAAGCGTCTTACCTTTAGCATCGGCGAACACCGGGCCTTCCAGTTCGTTGACGATCACCTGGAAGCCGGGCGGCATCGGCACGTTGACGTAGCTTTCCACGGCGCGGGCGCCGGAGCGCGCATTGTCGGACGCGAAGGAGGTCCCGCAGTGGCCGACGGCCAACATGGTCACCGAAAAGAGGGCGGCAGCCAAACGGTAGGTGTTCTTCATCCCCGGTCCTTATCCAAAGCGGGCCCGATCCCAGCGCGAAGCCATTTTACCACTGAAATCGAATAGGAATTTCACAGTCGTGACAGATTTTGTCGCACCGGACAGCAGTCTGTGGAAGCTCAATAACTGTTTAGAAAATCAGGCTCCCGGCCCGGCTCATAGTCATTAGCAAATTCAATACGTTAGCCCGAATCGTGGCGAGAGCGCTGGCGATCGGGCGCCGACCCACAACTCAGGGCTCGCGCGCAATCCTTTAAAGCTATAGAACGCCTCCCCCCGGCGCCGGCGGTCCAACGCTCATGATCGGGTTTTTTGTTATGCCTTACGCCAGTTCATCATGTTGATCATCGATGTCGATACGAAACCCCCGCATCTCGATCAGGAGTCGGTCGATGTCCAATTTCTGTTTCCGACGCCGTTCGTCACCGCAAAGCTGAATAACAACCTCGCGATCAACCACGACCTCACGGCGCTGATTTTGGCGCGCGCGGAGACTCATGCGTCAACTTCACTTAGCAATGTCGGCGGCTGGCAATCCGAGACCGATTTTGAGGAGTGGGCCGGGCCCTCGGGCGCGGCCGTGCTCGCCGCGGCGCGGGAACTCGGCAATGGAATCACGGCCCTGAACGATCGCGACGCGCTCAAACAAGGTGAAATCGCGTGGCGCATCAATGCCTGGGCCAACGTGAATCGCGCCGGCCACAGCAACGAGATGCACACGCACGCGGGAAGCTATTGGTCGGGCGTCTATTACGTTGATGACGGTATGGACGACGAGACGCTCGCGGGCGGTGAATTGGAACTTCTCGATCCGCGCGGCCCGGTGCCCCTGATGTACGCACCGCAACTGAAGACCGCAATCAAATCCTGCCTGACGGCCGGTTTGTCCGAATTCCAGCGCCCGCGATCGGGACAACTTTTCATGTTCCCGGCATGGCTCTACCATGGCGTACGGCCGTACCTCGGCGCACGCGCGCATCTCCGTAGCGTTCAATCTTTGCGTCTAAGTTCGTAAATGGCCGCCGCTCTGAAGCCGGAGCGGCGACTATTTCTTTTCTTCCGGACCCCGGAATTTGTTGTGGCACGCGACGCAGGAGTCGGTCAGCGCCTTAAATCCCGTCTTTATCGCGTCGACATTCCCGACAGTCGCGGTGACGGTGAACTTTATCGTTTCCGATTCCGAGGCGTCGGCGGCGCTCTTGTACGCGGCGTTTTGCGTCCAGATCTCCGGCAGCGCTCGCGTCTTAACGCCGGAGTCCGGCCCGGTGCCCGCAGGATACAAGGCGTTGAGGCCCTTGATCGTCTCGGCGATGCGCTTTCCGGCGGCGGAGATCGCGGCAACGGACGGCGCATCCGTCTTTAGCGCATCATTGATAATCTTGAAGTCTGCGCCCATGGCTTTCATCTGCTCTTGCCGAGCCTTGATGACTTCCGCGGGAGCTTTCTGTTGTGCGGTCGCAGCGCCGGTCACAACAAGACTCGCGAACACGACACCCAGTACGCGTAGGAAATTCATAGCCCCTCCCCCCCTTGAATGAATAACACGCCGCACAAGACCGGCCATTTAAGGCAGGGCTCTTGGGGTTCCGCATTGACGGGAATCAAAGACAAATGACCGCCTCTTGTCCTGACATCGGTCCATGGACAATGAACATCACATCTCCGGCGACACGACCGCGCACGAGCCCCGCGAGACAACGACTCTTTACCGATTAATCGGCGGGGAAACAGGCCTACGCCAACTGGTGGTCCGCTTTTATGAAATCATGGACACGAACCCTGCCGCCGCCGGCATCCGCGCCATGCATGGCGACGACCTCGCGCCGGTACGGGAAAAGCTATTCGCCTTCTTGAGCGGATGGCTCGGCGGGCCGCGTCTCTACGCCGGTTGCGTCATGGGCGCACACCGCGCCCTCTCAATTGGGGCGGACGAGCGGGACCAATGGTTGATGTGCATGACGCGCGCCCTCGAGGAGAGCCCTATCGATCCCCAGGTGCGCGCATTGCTCGCGCAGCCCTTTTTCTCCATCGCCGACTTCATGAGAAACCGGGAAACGTAGTGACCCGCGGCTTCGTGCGGCCTCGGCGCGTCACGCCCGAGGGCGTAACAGCAACGGACCATAGAGAACCGCAAACAGCAAAAACGCCGCGGCCCAGGTTGCCCCTGAAAGCGTCATCGCCGCATCGCCATGATCCGAAAGAGACGGTGCGAGAATGCGCAACGCGGCGGCCGCGTTGACCAGGACATAGATCGCCGTCGTGCCGCCACTCGCCTTGAGTTCATGGCCGGTATGACCCAGCGACGCGCGCGTCATCACGGCAAGCGTCATGGTCCCGATCGCTCCCGCCGTCAGGGCGTGCAGACCCGCCGACGGCAGGACCAACGGATAGAGTCCGTTTGCACCGAACACCACGAGCCCGACCGCGAGCCAGGCGTAGCCGACATGCAGCACAAAAAGCAGCGGCTCGGCGAGAGTCGCAAAACCGCGCCAGCGCATAAGCCGAACGCCCGCCGCGACACCGGCGGCCATCAGTCCAATCGACGTCACCGCCCCGTCCGGAACGAACGCCCACCAGACAACGCCCGTCGCGATCACCGCGAGGGCGACTTTGTCGACAATCCCGCTGGGCGCCGGCATCGACGCTTCCGGCTTTGTCTTGCGCAGCCAGTTGCCCGTGAAGCTGGGAACGATGCGCCCGCCGATGACGGCGATAAGATTGACAAGGATGGCAATCCCTAAGCGATTGCCGAGGTCCGCGGTTTGAGCCAAACCAACGGCCTCAAGGTGAACGAGCGCATTGCCCATTCCGATCAACGCCAGGCCAAAGACGACGGCGAGATTGTGCCAGTTCCGGCCGACGACGATTTCGCGCGCCACGGCAAGCGTGAACGCGGCCGGAAACGCCAAATCCACGACGGCGGCCGCCCACGGCCCCAACACGCCGGAGAGAAGAATGGCAATCCGGCCGGCGAACCACGCCGCGAACAGCGCAATCAGCGGGGCGCCCTGCAAGGGCATCCTGCCGGTCCAGTTGGGGATTGCGGTCAAAAGAAAGCCGGCGACGGTCGCCGCGCCGTAACCGTAGATGAGTTCATGGGCATGCCAGACGGTTGGCGCCAGCGCCGTCGGCAGCGCGAAGAGGCCCCGATACAGCGCGAGCCACAGCGGAACCGCGAGCGCCGCCCAGATCGCACTCCCCAGGAAAAAGGGACGAAAGCCGGCCGAGAACAGCGCCGGTCCTCCGAACGAGCGATAGCGGGGAATTGCATTCATACCGAGACCCGATCCATCCGTGCTTGCCACAAATGTCCGCCATCAACGCCGGAAGTCCAAGAAGTAATTTTATCCGTGAAATGCATTGACGCTCCACGCTCCGCCGCGTCATTGGGCGGGCTGATGCTGCGCGATCTCGCGCAGCACCGCCATTGTCCGGATCGTGATGCGCTGCCGCGCTGTCGCCAGTATCTTTCGCTTCTCCCACCCCTTCAGCACGCGACTGACCGTGTGCAGCGTCGCGCCGCACATCTCCGCCAGGTCTTTGCGCATGACGGGAAAGACGATGGCGGTGCCGCCCTCGGCGCGCTGCCCGGCGCGCTCGGCCAGTCGTAAAAGCGCATTGGCGATCCGGCATTCGACGCGCCGGGTCGATATCTCACGCAGCCGCTCCTGAACTTCGCGGATACGCGTGCCGAGTATTTTGATAATGTTGATCCCGATCTGCGGATAGCGGCGCATAAGGCTGAGCAAGACCGCCTCCGGCCAGCTGACTTCAACGGAATCGAGAATGGTGGCGGCTTCGGCCGGGTATCTGCCGTCGGTGAAAAGCGCCACGGTCCCGAACATTTCGCCGGGCCCGATGAAGCGGACAAGCAACTGGGCTCCGGCGCTGTCGGACTGGCTGATTCGGACCCGTCCCTCGACCAAGGCATGACATGCTGCGGCCCGCCGGCCTTGCGTGAAAATGACGGTGCCTTTGGGGACCTTTCGCATCCGCGCGTGCGCCGCCACGACCGCCAGGGCCGCCTCCGGCAGGTCCGCAAACAAGTCCAGATGCTGAATATCGGCGGGATTCGGCAGGGCATTCATGGCTCTAAACTCATGGAGATACAGGCAAATTGGGAACAGGTTGATTTAGCGCAACGACATCCCCGTCACCGCTGGGCGAGATTTGCACCGGGGCCTCCCAGAGGTTAAAGGCGATAATACCGGCGCAATACCTTTATTGCTCGCTTCGCGAGGGGTGGCGACGGGCGCCGCCGGGAGTCATGGTTGGCCTTTGTTGTGACGAAGCGCCGAAGACGGAACGCGGCGGCGTAAGCAAAACAAAGAGGGGGGACGCGTGCAAATTCAATCGCCGATCACCGGTGGCCAGCAATGGCGCGCCCTGGGCCTCAGCACCTTCGCTTTTGTCGGATGCTTCGCGGTATGGACCCTGTTTTCCATCACCGGCATCGAGATCAAGCGTGAGCTGAATCTTCTCGACACGGAGTTCGCGCTTCTCATCGCGACGCCGATCCTGTCGGGCTCTCTGGTCCGCGTCGTCCTCGGCATGCTGTCGGACCGCTTCGGGGGACGGCGGATTTTCATCATCCTCATGCTGGCGACCGCGCTGGCCGCAGCGATGCTCTCGTTCGCCGAGAGCTACGAGACGATGCTGCTCGCCGCTCTGGCCGTCGGCGCGGCCGGCGGCTCGTTCGCCGTGGGGGTCGCCTATGTTTCGCGGTGGTATCCGCAGGAACGTCAGGGGATGGCGCTGGGCCTGTTCGGCATCGGCAATCTGGGGGCCGCGCTCACCAGCTTTGCCGCACCCTTCGTCCTCAACGCCTACGGCTGGCGTAGCCTGACCCAGATCTATGCGCTCGCGCTCGTCATCGTTGCGGCGATCTTCTGGCTTTTCAGCCAGGAAGACCCGACAACGACGGCCAGAAAGCAGGCCGCCACGCCGCCCCATCCGCTCTCCGAGCAATTGGCGCCGCTGGCGAATGCCCAGGTCTGGCGGTTCTCCGTCTATTATTTCTTCGTGTTCGGCGGCTTCGTGGCGCTCTCGCTCTGGCTGCCGCGCTATTACATGGGCGCCTACGGCCTCGATCTCGTCACCGCCGGCATCCTGACCACGCTGTTCACCCTGCCGGCCAGCTTGATGCGCGCGGTCGGCGGTTGGCTGTCCGACCGTATCGGCGCGCGTCGCGTGATGTATTGGTCGTTCGGCGTCTCGGTGCTCTGCACCTTCATTCTGTCTTATCCCGCCACGGATTTCATCGTGCATGGGATCAATGCGCCGATTGCCTTCTCGCTCGGCATCAACGAAGCGACCTTCGCCTTCGTGACCCTCGTTCTGGGCTCGGCCATGGCGATGGGCATGGCCGCGGTCTACAAGCATATTCCGCACTACTATCCCGACCACATCGGCGCGGTGGGTGGTCTGGTCGGACTCATGGGAGGCCTGGGCGGCTTCCTCCTGCCGATTGCCTTCGGGATCATGAACGATCTTCTCGGCGTGTGGACGGCCTGCTTCGCGCTCCTGTTCCTGATTGTCGTCATCAACCTGACCTGGATGCACTTCGCCATCGTCAAGATGGAGAGCGGCGTTCATGTGGCGCCGGAGACGCGGCGCTTCCTGCCGGGCCTTGAGGTCAATCACGCGCTCACGGTGTGGAATCCCGAGGACAAGGTCTTTTGGGACAAGGAGGGCCACAGCATCGCGCGGCGCAATCTCTGGATCTCGATCCCGGCGCTCCTTCTGGCCTTCGCCATCTGGATGGTCTGGAGCGCCGTCGTCGTCAGCCTCCCGGCCGCGGGGTTCACCTACACGACCGACCAGTTGTTCTGGCTCGCCGCCCTTCCTGGCCTTTCCGGCGCCACGCTGCGCCTGTTCTATTCCTTTGTCGTCATGGTCTTCGGCGGCAGAACATGGACGGTGTTCAGCACCGCCATGCTGCTGCTGCCGGCCATCGGCATCGGTTTCGCCGTCCAGAACCCGCAAACGCCTTATAGCGTCATGGTCACGCTTTCGCTTCTCTGCGGCCTCGGCGGCGCGAACTTCTCGTCCAGCATGGCCAATATCAGCCTGTTCTTCCCCCAACGCACGAAGGGCAATGCGCTCGCGCTGAACGCCGGCCTCGGCAATCTCGGGGTCAGCGCCGTGCAATTTGTCGTTCCGCTCGTCATCACGAGCGCCGTCTTCGGCGCGTCGGGCGGCTTGCCGCAAGGCGTGGAGGGGAAACTCTGGCTCCAGAATGCCGGCTTCATCTGGGTGCCTTTCATCCTGCTCTCCGCCTTTGCCGCCTATTTCGGCATGAACGACATCGCCGAAATGCGCGCCTCGTTCCTGCAACAGCTCGTCGTCTTCAAGCGCAAACACACCTGGGTTCTGTGCTGGCTCTACACCGGGGCCTTCGGTTCCTTCATCGGCTTTTCCGCGGCCTTTCCGCTGCTGACCAAGACGCAGTTTCCCGACGTAAATCCCATGGCCTATGCGTTCCTCGGACCGCTCCTGGGCGCGCTGGCGCGGGCGGGAAGCGGCTGGCTCGCCGACCGGTTCGGCGGCGGGCGGGTGGCGGTGGCCTCCTTCGTCGCCATGGCGCTCACGGTGATCGGCGTCGCCTACGCGCTGCGTCTCGGCAGCGGGCCTGCCGCCTTCTCGGTCTTTTTCGCTTCGTTCATGCTGCTCTTCATCGCAAGCGGCGTCGGCAATGCCGCCACCTATCAGATGATTCCAGTCGTCTTCAACCGCGCGGTCGCCGCGCTGATGGCCGCTCAAGGCAAGGGGATCGATCGGCGCGCCGTGGCCCGCGAAACCACGCCCGCGATCGGCGTCATCGCGGCGATCGCGGCATACGGCGGTTTCCTGATTCCCAAGAGCTACGGCACCTCGATCGCACATACCGGCAGCGCGGAAGCGGCGCTGATCCTGTTCGTGATCTACTACGCGTCCTGTGTTTTCGTGACCTGGTGGTTCTACCTCCGGGCCGCCGCTGAAATCCGCCTGGTGTCCGACGCACCGCAAAGTGCGCCGCTCGGCGCCGCATCCGCATAGGGAGAGTCGACATGAGCCATCTTCTCGATCGGCTGACATTCTTTCGCAGCAAGGCGGAGCCATTCGCGTCGGGTCACGGGATCGCCACGCACGAGGACCGCGCCTGGGAAGACGGCTATCGCAAGCGCTGGCAGCACGACAAGATCGTGCGCTCGACCCACGGCGTGAACTGCACGGGCTCATGCAGTTGGAAGATCTACGTCAAGGGCGGGATCGTCACCTGGGAGACGCAGCAGACCGACTATCCCCGCACACGCCCCGAGCTGCCCAATCACGAACCGCGCGGATGTTCGCGGGGCGCGAGCTATTCCTGGTACCTCTACAGCGCCAATCGGCTGAAGTATCCGATGGTGCGCGCCGATCTGATCCGGCTTTGGCGGGAAGCACGCGCGACCTTGAGCCCTGTCGCGGCCTGGCGCTCCATTGTCGAGGACGCGGCAAAACGTAAGGCCTACACAAGCCGGCGTGGTCTCGGCGGCTTCGTGCGGCTCGGATGGGACGAGGCCAATGAGATCATCGCAGCCTCGAACGCCTATACGATCAAGAAATACGGTCCCGACCGCGTCGTCGGATTCTCGCCGATCCCGGCGATGTCGATGGTCTCCTACGCCGCCGGCACACGCTATCTGTCCCTGCTCGGCGGCGTGTGCATGAGCTTTTACGACTGGTATTGCGATCTTCCCCCCGCCTCGCCCCAAACCTGGGGCGAGCAAACCGACGTTCCGGAGAGCGCCGATTGGTACAACGCCGGCTTTCTCCTGCTCTGGGGCTCCAACGTTCCGCAGACGCGCACGCCGGACGCCCACTTCTACACCGAGGCCCGCTATCGCGGCGCCAAGAGCGTCGTCATTTCGCCCGACTATAGCGAGGCGGCCAAGTTCGGCGACCTGTGGCTGCATCCGAAGCAGGGCACGGATTCCGCGCTGGCGATGGCCTTCGGGCACGTCATCCTCAAGGAATTCCACGTCGACAGTCCGACGCCCTATTTCACCGATTACTGCCGCAAGTACAGCGACATGCCGTTCCTGGTCCGTCTGGTGCAGCGCGACGGCCGCTACGTACCCGAACGCTTTCTCCGGGCCAGCGACTTCGCGGAATCGCTCGGCGAGACCAATAACGCCGCCTGGAAGCCGGTCGCCTTCGATGAGAAAGGTGATGTGGTGGTCCCGAACGGCTCGATCGGATTCCGATGGGGCGAAAGCGGGAAATGGAATCTCGAAGCCAAGGCCGCCGGTGAAGCCTGTGAGTTCGCCCTCAGCACCCTTCCGGCGCATGAGAAAGTCCTCTCCGTGGCCTTCCCCTATTTTGGCGGGCAGCGTCATGACCACTTCACCGGCAGCGATCACGACGACATTCTCATGCGCAACGTGCCGGTGCGCGGCGTGCCCCTCGCCGAAGGCAACGTTTATGTCGCGACAGTCTTCGATCTTCTATGCGCCAACTATGGCGTCGATCGCGGCCTCGGCGGTGAAAATGTCGCGAAGAGCTTCGCGGACGACGTCCCTTACACGCCCGCCTGGCAGGAGCGCATCACCGGCGTCAAAGCCGATTCCGTGATTTCCGTTGCCCGCGCCTTCGCGCGCAACGCCGAAAAGACCAAGGGCAAATCCATGGTGATCCTCGGCGCGGGGATCAATCACTGGTACCACATGGACATGACGTATCGAGGGATCATCAATCTTCTGGTGATGTGCGGCTGTATCGGCCAGGAAGGCGGCGGCTGGGCGCATTATGTGGGGCAAGAGAAATTGCGGCCCCAGACCGGCTGGTTGCCGCTCGCGTTCGCCCTCGATTGGGCGAGGCCGCCGCGCCAGATGAATTCCACTTCGTTCTGGTACGCCCACACCGACCAGTGGCGCTACGAGACCCTGGCCCTCGATGAAATCATCTCGCCGCTCGCCGACAGGTCCGCCTGGCAAGGCAGCATGATCGACTTCAACGTGCGCGCCGAGCGCATGGGATGGCTGCCGTCGGCGCCGCAGTTCCAGGCAAACCCCCTCGACATAGGACGCGCCGCGCAAGCCGCCGGCAAGGACGCCAAGGACTATGTGCGCGACGAACTCGCCGCGGGGCGCCTGAAGCTCGCCTGCCAGGATCCGGACAATCCGGTGAACTGGCCGCGCAATCTCTTTGTCTGGCGCTCCAACCTCTTGGGCTCGAGCGGCAAGGGTCACGAATATTTCCTCAAACATCTCCTCGGAACGAGCCACGGCGTGCAGGGCAAGGATCTGGGCGAGATCGGAGGCCAGAAACCCTCCGAGGTCGTGTGGCGGGACGATGCGCCGGAAGGCAAACTCGATCTTCTTGTGACCCTCGACTTCCGCATGTCGACCACCTGCCTCTGCTCCGACATCGTGCTGCCGACCGCCACCTGGTACGAGAAGAACGATCTCAACACCTCGGATATGCACCCTTTCATTCATCCCTTGAGCGCCGCGGTCGACCCCGTCTGGGAAAGCCGCAGCGACTGGGACATCTATAAGGGTCTCGCCCGGAAATTCTCCGAAATCGCGCCCGAAGTTCTCGGGAAGGAACGCGATGTGGTGCTCGTCCCGCTGCTCCACGACACTCCGGGAGAACTGGCTCAACCTTTTGCCGTCCAGGACTGGGGAAAAGACGGCGCGGCGCCGGTGCCCGGCAAGACGATGGCGAACGTCGCCGTCGTCGAACGCGACTATCCCAATGTCTTCAAACGTTTCACCGCGCTCGGCCCGCTCATGACGTCGCTGGGCAACGGCGGCAAGGGCATCGCCTGGAAGACCGAGCATGAGGTCGCCGGCCTTGCGAAACTGAACGGTGTCGTGACCGAAGAGGGCGTCAGCAAAGGTTTGCCCAAAATCGAGACCGATATCGACGCGACCGAAGTGATCCTGGCCCTCGCGCCGGAAACCAACGGCGAGGTCGCGGTCAAGGCGTGGAAGGCGCTCGGCCAGATCACCGGCCGCGGCCATGAGCATCTCGCGCAGTCCAAGGAAGACGAAAAACTCCGCTTCCGCGACCTTCAGGCCCAGCCGCGCAAGATCATCTCCTCGCCGACCTGGTCGGGCCTTGAGTCGGAGAAGGTCTGCTATAACGCGGGCTACACCAACGTTCATGAGTTCATCCCATGGCGCACGCTCACGGGAC
>JAYSFT010000027.1:0-24407 GCA_041913245.1 Rhodospirillaceae bacterium
TCTTCGCCGTGGAGCGGCGTTCTTAGTTTCTTCGCGTGAGTTCTTACATGTCGTCTTCCGGCGCCCCCCAGACACCGCTTCTCGACCGCGTTGCTTCGTCCCGCGACCTGCGGAACCTGTCGATCGAGCAGCTCACCCAGCTCTCGAACGAACTGCGCGCGGAAACCATCCACCAGGTGTCGCGGACCGGCGGGCATCTGGGCGCCGGGCTCGGCGTGGTGGAACTCACCGTCGCGCTGCATCACGTTTTCGAGACGCCGAAGGACCGGTTGATCTGGGACGTGGGCCACCAGTGTTATCCGCATAAGATCCTGACCGGCCGCCGCGACCGTATGTCCACGATCCGCCAGAAGGACGGATTGTCGGGTTTTACGCTGCGCACCGAAAGCGAATACGACCCTTTCGGCGCCGGCCATAGCTCGACGTCGATCTCCGCCGGCCTCGGCATGGCGGTGGCGCGCGATCTGGCGGGCGGCGACAACCATGTGATCGCGGTGATCGGCGACGGTGCCATGAGCGCGGGCATGGCCTACGAAGCCATGAACAACGCCGGCAGCCTAAAAAGCCGCCTGATCGTGATCCTCAACGACAACGACATGTCCATCGCGCCGCCGGTCGGCGCCATGAGCGCGTATCTCTCGCGCCTGTTCTCGTCGAACTCCTATCTCACCATCCGCGAGGCCTTGAAGCAGATCGCCACGCACTTCCCCAAGCCGATCGAGAACGCGGCGCGGCGCGTCGAGGAATACGGGCGCGGCATGGTGACCGGCGGCACCTTGTTCGAGGAACTCGGCTTCTATTACGTCGGCCCCATCGACGGCCACAAGATCGACCAGCTGGTGCCGGTCTTGCGCAACGTGCGCGACAGCGAGGCGACGGGCCCGTTCCTGATCCATGCCGTGACCAAGAAGGGCAAGGGCTATCCGCCGGCGGAAGCCTCGGCCGACAAGTATCACGGCGTGACGAAATTCGACGTCGTCTCCGGGACGCAGTCCAAGGCCGTTGCCAAGGCCCCGCAGTATCAGAACGTGTTCGCCAAGGCGCTGATCGCCGAGGCCGCGCTTGACGATAAGATCATCGCCATCAACGCCGCGATGCCGAGCGGCACCGGCCTCGACAAGTTCGCCGACAAGTTCCCGAACCGCTGCTTCGATGTCGGCATCGCCGAACAGCATGCGGTGACGTTCGCCGCCGGTCTGGCGACCGAGGGCTACAAGCCGTTCTGCGCGATCTACTCGACCTTCCTGCAGCGCGCCTACGACCAGGTGGTGCACGACGTGGCGGTGCAGAACCTGCCGGTACGATTTGCCATGGACCGCGCCGGCTTCGTCGGCGCCGACGGCGCGACCCACCAGGGGACATTCGATCTCGCTTATCTCTCGTGCCTGCCGAACATGGTGATCATGGCGGCCTCGGATGAAGCCGAGCTGATGCACATGGTGGCGACGGCCGCCGCGCACAATGCGGGCCCCATTGCCGTGCGCTATCCGCGCGGCGAGGGCACGGGCGTGGAACTGCCGGAGCGCGGCACGCCGATCGAGATCGGCAAGGGCCGCGTCATCCGTGAGGGCTCGAAGGTCGCGCTGCTCAGCCTTGGCACGCGTCTCGCCGAATGTCTGAAGGCCGCGGACGACCTCGCGGCGCGCGGCCTTTCCACCACGGTCGCGGACGCGCGTTTTGCCAAGCCGCTCGACGCGGCGCTCATCGAGCGCCTCGCCCGCGCGCATGAAGTGCTGGTGACGGTGGAAGAGGGTTCCTCGGGCGGGTTCGGCGCCAGCGTGCTGCAACATCTGGCCAAGCGCGGCCTGCTGGACCACGGCCTCAAGATCCGCACGCTGTGCATCCCCGATGAATTCTTCGAGCACGCCAAGCCCGAAGATCAATTGCAGGCGGCCGGCCTGATGGCGCCGTCCATCGCGCAAACCGCTCTCTCCGCGCTGGGCGTTGTCGCCGGCGACAAACCCGCTCGTGCCTGAAAAAATCCGTCTCGACCAGCTTCTCGTCGACCGCGGCCTCGTCGAGAGCCGCACCAAGGCGCAGGCCGTCATCATGGCGGGTCTGGTCTATTCCGGCGAACAGAAGCTGATATCGTCGGGCGCGAAGTTCGACAGCGAGACTGCGCTCACGCTGCGCGGCCAACCCCATCCGTGGGTCTCGCGCGGCGGGCTCAAGCTCGAACACGGTCTCAAACATTTCGGCTTCGACGCGAAGGACCGCATCTGCATCGATGTGGGTTCCTCGACAGGAGGCTTCACGGATGTCTTGCTGACCGCCGGCGCCGCGAAGGTCTACGCCGTCGATGTCGGTTACGGCCAGCTCGCCCACAAACTCCGCACCGATCCGCGCGTGGTGGTGATGGAGCGCACCAATGCGCGCACCTTGGAGGCGGGGCAAATCCCCGATCCCGTCGGCGCCGTGGTCTGCGACGCGAGTTTCATCGGCCTGCGCACCGTGCTGCCCGCGGCGATGGCGCTGACAGCGCCGGGCGCCTGGATGATCGCGCTGATCAAACCGCAGTTCGAGGTCGGCAAGGACCGCGTCGGAAAGAAAGGCGTGGTCCGCGACCCGGCGCTTCACGAGGAAGTCTGCGCAACCATTTCGGCCTGGCTCGCGGAACAGCCCGGCTGGAGCGTGGCGGGGATCGAGAAGAGCCCGATCACCGGCCCCGAAGGGAATGTCGAATTCCTGATCGGCGCGCGTTTCGGAAGTTGAGCGCGAGGCGGTGATTAATTGCCGATCTTGTCGGTATCGAAATACCAAAATTGATACTCGTCGTTGACGCCGAAGACCCAGCCCAGCGGTCCGCCCGCCGCTTTCCGACAACGCTTGTCTATAAAGTATCCATCCTTCTGCATTGCGTAGAAAACCACTTCGGCATTTTGATCTGATGAATACGACGTGACGGCGCCGCTTATATCGATAATCCCTCGAATGATGTTGCTGTGGGAAATCCAATGCTTCTCACATTTTTCCGAGTAGCCGTTCGTATAGACCATGCTGATGCCACAGCAAGCTTTGCTGTTATGATAGTCCCAGCCGGCGTGCACACAGCGAGAAGTGAATTTGTCGAAGAGACGTTCCACGAATCCCGTCGGATCCTTCTTATACTCTCCAAACATGAATTCAGCGGTCTTTCGAAATTCGAGGTCCTTTTGAATTCGCTTTTCCTCTCGTAAATCGTCAAGCGGACCAGACATCTTTGCCCCCAAATAGTGAATTGAGAACGGAACTTTCCTGACAATCTTCTACGATTCTACGCCTTTTGAATTAGCACTCAGATTTAGATTTATTTTTGCCCTTACTTCACCGCCACCGGCGCCACGTAAAGCTGCGCTCCCGGCCGGTTCGCCGATTCAAGTTCGTTCATCATCGGCGTCACGACTTCGCCGATCCGCACGAGGGTCTGCAGCGCGCTCATGATTCCGAACGGAAGATCCGGATTGCCGAGACCGCTCAGGAATTCGGCGAGGCGGCCTTTCGGTTTCGGGAAGGCGACGAGTTCAAGGGTGTCGGTCGGCTGAAGGCCGACCTTTGTCTTGGTGTAGTCGATGGCCTTTGAAAGGCCGCCGAGTTCATCGACCAAGCCGGCGGTGAGGGCGTCCTTGCCGGTCCATACGCGGCCGCGCGCGACCTTTTCGATCTCCTCCTGCGTCTTGCCGCGTCCCTGCGCCGCCTTGCCGGTGAAGTCGGCGTAAGTGGCGTCGAGCATCTGGTTGAGGCGCGCGAGCTGCTGCGGCGAGAAGTCCGTGGCCGAGCTGAATATACCTGCCGATTCACCAAAGGTGATGCGGTCGAAGTTGATGTCGAGCTTGTCCAGCGCGCCGCCGATGACGACCTTGCCCATCACCACGCCGATGGAGCCGGTGATGGTGGCGGGCTGGGCGAAAATGCGGTCGGCGGGCATGGAGATGAAGTAGCCGCCCGAGGCCGCGAGATTACCCATGCTGACGATGACGGGTTTCTTCTCGTCCTTGGCCTTCACGACTTCGCGCCAGATGGTGTCCGAGGCGACATAGGAGCCGCCGGGGCTGTCGACGCGGATGAGCACGGCGGCGATGTCCTTGTCCGCCAGCGCATCGCGCACGGCCTTGGCCATCACCCCGGACCGCACGCCGGTCGCGGCGCTGAACAGGTTCTGCTCTTCCTCCTCGTCGCCGCGCACGATCTCGCCCACGGCGTTGATGATGGCGATCTTCTTTGAAGGGCCCTTCGCCGTGTAACCGAGATCGAGGTACTCGGCGACGGTAAGGTCGCTGGCGCCGGCGGATTTCGCCTTCACCGCGGCGTCGAATTCGTCGCGGTAGCCGAGCGCGTCCACCAGGCCTCCGTCGCGCGCTTCGCCGGCCAGCAGCGGGCCGCGATCGACCAGAGCCTTCACCGCTTCGGGCGTGAGCTTGCGGCTTTCCGCGATCCCGGTGACCATTTGGTCGAACCAGGAACCGAGCAGCGCCGTGAGCGCTTCGCGATTGGCCGCCGACATGCTGGAATTGGTGAACTGTTCGCCCGCGCTTTTGTATTCCTTGCGCTGGAGGAACGAGGCCTTGATGCCGAAGCGGTCGAGAAAATCCTTGAAGAACATCTGTTCGGTGCCGATGCCCGCCACGCCCACGGTTCCGGACGGCTGCACCCAGATGTTGTCGAAAGCCGACGCCAGGTAGTAGGACGGCATCGCGCCGACCGTCTCACCCATGGTCTCGGAAAACAGGTAGGTCTGTTTCCCGGATGTCTCGAACTCCGCGATCATATCGCGCACGTCCTGCACCTGGGCGAGGCCGAGCGGCGAGACGCTCATGGTGGCGCGCAGCGCGACGACGCGCGGATCGTCCTTGGCCCGGCGCAGCGCGATCACCACGTCCTGCATGCGGGGCTTCGACTTTCCGAGGCCGGCGAAGGCGCCGTGGGCGCGGCCCTCGGAGATCTCCTTATCGAGGTCGAGGGTGAGGACGATCTTGTCCGGCGCGCGGGCCTTGTGGCCCTCGCCCTTGAAGCTGGAGACGGCATAGACGAGGCCGACGAAGACCACGATGACGAGCACGCCGAGGCTCGCCAGCAGACCGAGGAGAACTTTTCCGAATGTGCGCATCGTGGCTCCTAGTTGAAACAGCGCCCCCGAACGTCCCCCCGGACGCGTATGGTCATGAATTCTGCGCCTGGTGGCGCAAGAGATGGTCCGCGAGCACGGCGGCGACCATCGCTTCCGCGACGGGCACCCCGCGAATGCCGACACACGGATCGTGACGCCCCTTGGTCGTGATCTGGGTATCGTTCCCGTGAATGTCGATGGTCTTGCGCGGCGCGAGGATCGAACTCGTCGGCTTAATGGCCACGCGCGCGACGATGGGCTGACCGGTGGAGATGCCGCCCAGGATGCCGCCGGCCTTGTTGGACAGGAATTCGACCGCGCCGTCTTTTCCGCCGCGCATCTCGTCGGCGTTCTCTTCGCCCGAAAGCGCCGCGGCGTCGAACCCCGCGCCGATCTCCACGCCCTTGGCGGCGTTGATGCCCATGAGGGCGCCCGCGATCTCGGCGTCGAGCTTGGCATAAATGGGTGCGCCCAGGCCCACCGGAATGCCCTCGGCGACAACTTCGATCACCGCGCCGCAGGACGAGCCTTGCTTGCGCACGCCTTCAAGATAAGGCGCCCAGGCTTCGGCGGCTTTGGCGTCCGGCGCGAAGAACGGATTGCGCTCGACCTCCGCCCAATCCCAGTTGGCGCGGTCGATGGCGTGCGGACCCATCTGGATCAGCGCGCCGCGAATGGACACGCCGTCGCCGAGGCGCGCCTTTAGAATTTTGCGTGCAATGGCGCCGGCGGCGACACGCATCGCGGTCTCGCGCGCCGACGAGCGTCCGCCGCCGCGATAGTCGCGAATCCCGTATTTTTTCCAGTAGGTGTAGTCGGCGTGGCCGGGGCGGAACTTCTCGGCAATGTCGCCGTAGTCCTTCGAGCGCGCGTCGACATTCTCGATCAGAAGGCCGATGGGCGCGCCGGTGGTGACGCCCTGGAAGACGCCCGACAGGATTTTGACGGTATCGGGTTCCTGGCGCTGGGTCGTGTATTTGGACTGGCCGGGACGGCGTTTGTCGAGCCACACCTGGATGTCGGCTTCGCTCAAGGGAATGCGCGGCGGCACGCCGTCGACCACGCAGCCGATGGCCGGGCCATGGCTCTCGCCGAAGGTCGTGAAGCGAAAGAGCGTGCCGAAGGTGTTGGAGGACATTGGGACGTATTACTTGGCGAGGTTCGCGCCGTTAAGCAGATCCGCAATGCCTTGTGAGGATTCGGGCGCGAGCATGCCGACGACATGGTAGCCGCAGTCCACATGGTGAACTTCGCCGGTCACGCCGCTGGACAGATCGCTGATGAAGTAGAGGCCCGACTTGCCCACGTCCTCGATGGTGACGTTGCGGTCCATCGGCGCGTTGAGTTCGTTCCACTTCAGGATGTAGCGGAAGTCGCCGATGCCCGAGGCCGCGAGGGTCTTGATCGGGCCGGCGGAAATGGCGTTCACGCGGATGTTCTTGGAGCCGAGGTCGGCGGCGAGGTAGCGCGTGCTGGCTTCGAGCGCGGCCTTGGCGACGCCCATCACGTTGTAGTGCGGCATCACGCGCTCGGCGCCGTAGTAGGACAAGGTGACGAGGCTGCCGCCGTCGGTCATCAAGGGCTCGGCGCGGCGGCAGACATCGGTGAAGGAGAAGCAGGAGATATCCATCGTGCGCAGGAAGTTCGCGCGGGATGTCTCGACGTAGCGGCCCTTCAACTCATCCTTGTCGGAGAAGGCGATGGCGTGCACGACGAAGTCGAGGCGTCCCCAGGTCTTCTCGATGGCGTCGAACACCGAGGCGACCGAGGCTTCATCCGTCACATCGCAGGACAGGACGAGGGGACTCTTCACGCTTTCGGCCAGCGGGCGCACGCGCTTTTCCAGCGCGTCGCCCTGATAGGTGAACGCCAAGGTGGCGCCGTGCATGGCCGCCTGCTGGGCAATTCCCCAGGCAATCGACCGATCGTTGGCCACACCCATGATGAGGCCAAATTTTCCTTCGAGCAAACCGCGCCCACTCATGCGTATTCTTCCGAAAACCTTTCGGGAACCAATAACTTAGTGCATCCTACACTAAAGGCGTTACAGGGCAAGGCACGGGGTGCGCAAGGGCCATGAGCGAAAGCCCGGAAAAATCCCAGGAAAAATCGGAGTATCCTTCCTTCGGAAAACGCGTCAGGTCGCGTCCGGCCGTGCGTGTAACCATGCGCTTCTTTTTGAGGCGCATGAACCAGCACGCCATTCTGGAAACCGCGTCCTCGCTGAGTTTCTCGACCATCTTCGCGCTCATCCCGGCGCTCGCGCTGTTGCTGGCCGCGGTCGCGGCCTATCCCGGCTTGAGCGCTCTCCGGGGGCGGATGGAGCAGTTCCTGCTCTCCAATCTGATGCCCGAAACCGGTCTGCATGTGGGCGTGGCCATCGCGGGCTTCGTCCGGGCGGCCGGCGAGCTGACCGCCGTCGGCATCGTCGGGCTCATCGCCGCGGCCCTGGTGCTGCTGGTGTCCATCGAAAGCGCCTTCAATAAGATCTTCCGCGTGGCGCGCCACCGCCGTTTGGCGATTCGTCTCCTGGTGTTCTGGACGCTGATGACCATCGGGCCGCTGTTTCTCGGCCTGGGCTTTTCGCTCTTCGGCATCTTCGCCGCCCTGCCGTTGTTCGGGGCGCCGGAGGAAGCGACCAATTTCGATATCGTCCTTGGCAGCGTCGCGCCGGCGGTGCTGGGCTGGATCGTGCTGACGGTGCTCTACGCGATCGTCCCCAATCGCCGGGTCTTCCTGAAAGACGCCATGGTCGGCGCGCTGCTGGCGGCCGGCCTGCTCACCTTCGTGCGCTATACCTTCGCCTTCTACGTCCTGACGATGACGGCTTATCAGGCGATCTACGGCGCGATGGCCGCGATCCCCATTTTCCTGGTCTGGGTGTTCGTGGTGTGGGTCGTGGTGCTCGCCGGCGCCGTGGTCACGGCCTCTCTGCCGGACTGGCGCCATGAGCGCAGCGGCGCGGTGATCGGGCCGGCCGGACGCCTCATGACCGCGCTGTCCATTCTTGAACGCCTGGGGCGCGCGGCGCGCGACGGCAGCGGACTGACGACGGCGCGGCTCGCGCGGAACATCAGCGCGCCGGACATCATTTTCGCCGCGGTGCTGACCGAACTGCGCAATACCCGTTTCGTCGTGATGACCGAGGCGGGCGAATGGGTGCTGGCGCGCGACCTGGACCGCACGCCGCTCGCGGATCTGGTGCATTGTTTCGGGTTCGGGCTCAGCTTCGGCCTCGGCATGGTCGAGGCGCCGGAGTTCGACGACAGCGATACCGGCCGCCGGGTCGCCGCCGCCTTGCGTCAGGCCGCCGAGTCCGAACAGCGGGCGCTGTCCATCACCTTGGGCCGGCTCATGCAGGACCCGGTGGAGATTTAGCATAGCCCTCACTCTCCCGCTTGCGGGAGAGGGGCCGGGGTGAGGGGGCGCGTTTCTTTTACGAAACGATCTTCCAGGAGCCGTCCGGCTGCTGGCAGGCGCGGCCGAAGCCACGCTCGCGTTCACCGCCGACGATGATCTCGGACTGGAACTCGCGGCAGTATTCGCCGCGCTGGCTACGCCCATCGCGCACCGGCGTGACGGTGCCGCGGTGGCCGGTATCCGGATTGTTCCAGATGATGGCTTCGCCGATCGGCGCGCCGTAGGCGCGGGTTTCGGCTTCGCGCATCTTCATGCGGTCGACTTCATCCATGCGCTTGCCGACCGAACTGCCGATGGCGGCGCCGGCGAGGGTGCCGAGCGCGGTCATGGCCAGGCGGCCGTCGCCGCCGCCGAACTGCGAGCCGAGCAGGCCGCCGAGGCCCGCGCCGATCAGCGTGGCGCCGGTCTGGTTGTTGCCTTCCGCGCATGCGCTCAAGGACAAGCTGGCGGCGACCGCCATGATGACAGCGAGTTTCGACGACTTTGACCTAATCATGACCTTCACCTTGGTTGTGAACTGCGCCCCGAGCTTCCATAAGGCCCGAGAATGGTGGCAAAAATAAGTACGCCCCGGGACGCCCGCAAGGGGTGGAAAGACGTCGCGGAACTGAAAAAATCCGAAGATTGACAAGGGGCTGATGGAGACCGAGGGTAACGGCCCCGCCATAGTCCCCGCGAGTTGCCCGCTTGTCCGTCCTGATCCCCTCCGTCGCCGATCCCTTGGACCTCTTCCGGCGCTGGCTCGATGAAGCCATCGCCCGGGAGCCCGACGTCCCGACCGCCATGAGCCTCGCCACCGCGACGCCGGACGGAAAGCCCTCCGTGCGCATGGTGCTGCTGAAGGACGTGAGCGCAGGAGGCTTCGTTTTCTACACCAACGCCGAAAGCCGCAAGGGCCGCGACATCGCGCGCAATCCGGCGGCGGCGATTTGCTTCCACTGGAAGTCGCTGCTGCGCCAGGTGCGCGCGGAAGGAACGCTGAGCGAAGTCACCCCGGCGGAAGCCGACGCCTATCACGCGACGCGCCCGCGCCAGAGCCAGATCGCGGCCTGGGCGTCGGCGCAGTCCCGCGAGATCGAAGGCCGGGCCGCGCTGGAAGCGCGGGTCGCGGAAATGGAGAAGCGCTTCGCCGGCGGACCCGTGCCGCGTCCGCCCTATTGGACAGGCTATCGCCTGAAACCCGAAGCCATCGAATTCTGGTTCAACGTCGCCAGCCGCCTGCATGACCGCCTCGTATTCCACCGCGACGGCGCGGGATGGCGCACGGTGCGTTTGAACCCGTGAGAGCGCGCCTCTAGGCGCCCCCCACTCAACTCGTCATCCTGGGGCTTGCCTCAGGATGACCAAAACAAAAAGCCATGTCGCAATCCGAGGCATCACGTTCCAGCCCCGCGTCCCTGATGCGCCTGGCCACGCGCGCGGCCGTCGCCTGCGCGGTCCTGTTGGTCGCGGCGAAGACCTGGGCGTATTTGCACACGGGTTCGGTCGCGCTGCTGTCGAGCCTGGCGGACTCCGCGCTCGATCTTCTGGCCTCGGGGCTCAATCTGGTCGCGGTGCGTTTTGCGCTGACGCCGGCCGACGATCTGCATCGTTTCGGCCACGGCAAGGCGGAGCCGTTGTCGGGCCTGGCGCAGGCGGCGTTCGTCGCCGGCTCGGCCGTGCTCATCATCGTGCAGGCCATTTCGCGCCTGCACGGCACGGCGCCGGTGACGGAGGCGGGCGTCGGGATCGGCGTCACTTTGTTCTCCATCGCCGTCACGCTCGGCCTCGTGACGCTGCAGCGCTATGTGATCGCGCGCACGTCGTCCATGGCCATCAGAGCGGACTCGCTGCACTACACCGGCGATCTTCTGTTGAATGCGAGCGTCATCGCCGCGTTGGCGTTCGCGTCGATGCCGGGGTTCGCGTGGGCGGACCCGGTGTTCGGGATCGCCATCAGCGTCTTCATCCTGGTGAACGCCATCCGTATTGCCGTGCGATCCGTGGACGCGCTGATGGACCGCGAATTGCCCGTGGAGGAACGCGAGCGCATCGTCGCCGTCGCGCTTCAGCATCCGAAAGTCAGGCGCGTGCACGAACTGCGCACGCGCAGCTCGGGCCTGCAAAAGCATATACAAATGCACATCGTCCTGGATCCGGGCCTTAGGTTGATCGAGGCGCACCGGATCTGCGACGACGTCGAGCAGGCCATCGGAAGCGAATTCCCGGGTGTGGATATCATCATCCACGAGGATCCGGACGGCATCCCCGAATACCATCCCCGCGTGGGTTTATAAGGGGTTGGCGGGCGGTGCCCCGGACCGGGGCCCCGGCCCGGCGCGCCGCCGCCGCGCCGGGCGAGGCGCGCGGCCGACTTTTTTCGCTCGATTTCCCGATTTTTTGGGTGTTTGTTGTCGGCGGGCTGTTTGGTTTTGCGTAATGTTGGTTGCGAATTGAAACCGGACTCATGACCTTCTTCAGAACCGATCACTGTCGTTCGTTTCTCGCGCACTGGCAGTCCTTGCGGGTCGGCGATGCATTGCCGACCTTGCGGGACTACCTCGGCAAACCGCATCCGCGTCTGCAGCCGAACACGGCCATCAAGGATGTCGTCGCGCCCGGTTATTTGCGTGTGCGTCTTTTCGGGACGCATCTTGTCGACGTGTTCGGCATCGACGCCACCGGACAAAATCTCATGGTCTTCGCGGGCAGCGAGGCGATGGCGGAGGAGTTGTGGTTCCATCAGCATGCGGTGGCCACGCATCCGGCCGGTCTCAGCAGCGTGAAACTCGCGGCGACCGCGTCGGGACGCACGATTTCATTCGAAGACGTGGAGTTGCCGCTCACCCCGTTCCCCGGCGGTCCGCCGTGCATGGTCTGTTGCCTCGGCTTCGTCGAAGTGGTCGACTACAAGGATACGATGTTCAAGCTGCTCAAACACGCGTCCACGCGCTGGTTCGATATCGGTTGGGGCGTTCCGGCACAGAACGCGCGGGTGATGCGCGAACGGGCGAGCCTTCCGCGCGCGGCGAAAGCGTGATCCGCGCCCGGGATTGCGCGGGCTTGGGAGCGCGGTAGGATTTTTTTTGGTATAGGTCATCGGAATGGATCCATTTCGGACCGAGCTTAACCGGGCTTTTCACGCCCACTGGCAGTCGCTGCGCGTGGGCGGCGCCTTGCCGACGCTCAAGGATTTTCTGCGCCTGCCCCAGCCGCGTCTTCAGCCGCAGATCGTGATCAAGGATATCCTGCCCGCGAAGACCATCCGCGTGCGTTTGCACGGCACGCGGCTGGTGGAACTCGCCGGCGAAGACCTCACCGGGCAGGATCTGCTGGACTATTCGGACACGCCGGACATGGCCGAAGACCTGTGGTGTTTCCAGCGCAGCATCGTCGATCATCGCGTCGGCCTGACGGTGCTCAAGAACACCGTGACATCGTCCGAGCGCGACGTCACGTTCGAGGAGGTCACCCTGCCGGTGGAGCCGTTCCCGGGCGGCCCGCCCTGCGTGATCGGCAGCGTCGTGTTGATGGAGGCGATCAACACCAACGACACCGTGTCGCACCTGCTGGCCTATTCGGACGCGACCTGGATCGATATCGGCTGGGGTGTGCCCGACTACCACCCCCTTAGAACAATGCGAGCTGATCGCCTGCGCGCGGCGGGGGCTTGAACTGCGACGTGTCGAGCGGCGGCTGCGGCCGGTTGAGGCCGAGGCGCTTGCAGGCGAGCCTGAACCGGTCCGCCAAAGCCTCGGCGATCGGCCCGTTGCCGGTCATCCGCTCACCCCATTTCGGATCGTAATCGAGGCCGCCGCGCATGGCGCGCACCAGACTCATCACGCGTGAGGCCCGTTCGGGCACGCTCGCGGCGAGCCATTCCTGAAAAAGGTCCTTCACCTCGAGCGGCAGGCGCAGCATGACGTAGCCGGCGCTGGTGGCGCCGGCGTCGCGCGCGGCTTCGAGCACCCCTTCGAGTTCATGGTCGTTGAGGCCGGGGATGGCCGGCGCGAACATCACGCCCGTGGGCACCCCGAGGCTGCCGAGGTCCTTGATCGCGGCCAGGCGCCGCCCCGGCGTGGACGCGCGGGGCTCCATTTTCCGTGCGAGGCCGTGATCGAGCGAGGTCACCGAAAGCGAGACCCGCGCCAGGTTCTTCCTGGCCATCGCATGCAGAATATCGCCATCGCGGGCGACGAGGGCCGACTTGGTGACGATGCCCACAGGATGATTGAAGCGCGCCAGCACCTCGAGGATGGAGCGCGTGATCTTGTAGTGCCGCTCGGCCGGCTGATAGGGATCGGTATTCGTGCCCATGGCCATGGTGCGGCAGCGGTAGCTGGGCGCGCGCAGTTCTTTGTCCAAAAGGTGCGCGGCGTCCGGCTTGGCGAAAATCCTGCTTTCGAAGTCGAGGGCCGGCGACAGGCCGAGATAGGCATGGGTGGGCCGGGCGAAGCAGTAGGTGCAGCCGTGCTCGCATCCTCGGTACGGATTGATGGACCGGTCGAAGCCGATATCGGGCGAGGTGTTGCGGGCGATGATGGTGCGGGTGGAATCCTTCAGAATCTCCGTGCGCAGCGGCGGGGCCGGTGCGTCGAGATTGTCCCAGCCGTCGTCCAGGGCGACCGTGCCCCGGCTCTCATAGCGCCCGGCGGCGTTGCTGACGGCCCCGCGGCCGCGGCGGGCGTCCGGGTGCATGCCCACGGTCCCTTCGAGCGCGCCGCCCATATAACGGGCCTCGCCGCGGGGATTGGGATTCGGGGGCTTCCTGGCTGAACCGGGTGACATCCGGGAATCATAGATTCGAAAAAAGAACAAAACAAGAACTATTGGCCTGGAAATCGCACAGCGATTTTTCAGGCCAATCCCCGGAGGGACGGCAGCCGGAACTCGCTCCCTCGGAAAAATACACCCCGGCGGTGAGGGGGGTCACCGCCGGGGTTTTACCGGCCCATCCTGGGGGGAGGAGGAAGCCGCAGAGGGGGAGAGGCTTCCGTACAGGCCGGGTCTCGTGGAGGAGTGCGTCAGCGCTCCCGATTTCTGTTCACCGCAGCGTCTTTCAGGGGACCGACGATCAGGACGGTGCCGGAGACGGTTGCGGTACGGGTGGCGATACGCGACATGGCGGCCTCGTGAATGTAAGGAGGACGTGAGCGACGTTATGTTCAAATAATACGTCCGGATTGTGGACCGCGGCATGTAACCTTTGGATGTCGCGCGACTGTGAAGGGTGTAACGGCGCCCCGTTTCTGGTGTAACGCCCTGTAACAGAAGCCGCGCCGCTTACAGCGCGTTGCACTATTTTTCCCAATGGTTTCTTGGACATGGGGGGTGCCGCCCCTACACTTGGGGCCGGTTTTCTGACCATCCGGGAAGATGAAATGTCCACCGCCAGCGAAATGCCGAAGCCCCACATCCTCATCGTCGATGACGATGCCGAGATCCGCGATCTGCTCTCGCGCTTCCTTTCCAAACACGACTTCCGCGTCACCACGGCCAAGGACGGCCGCGAGATGCGCCAGGCGCTGCAGGACTGGTCCTTCGACCTCGTGGTCCTGGACCTGATGATGCCGGGTGAAGACGGGCTGACGCTGTGCCGCCAGGTGCGCGGCGATTCCTCGATCCCCATCATCATGCTGACCGCCATGGGCGAGGAAGTGGACCGCATCATCGGCCTGGAAGTGGGCGCCGACGATTACATGGCCAAGCCCTTCAACCCCCGCGAGCTGGCCGCCCGCATCAAGGCGGTGTTGCGCCGCTCGTCCAACGGCGCGGCGGTGGAAACCGACGACGACCGTCCGGCGAAGGTCGCTTTCGCCGATTTCGTGCTCGATTCCGCGACCCGCACCCTGCACCGTTCGGGCTCGGATATCGCGCTGACCGCCGGCGAATACGATCTTCTGGTCGCTTTCGTGGATCACCCGCGCCGGGTCTTGAACCGCGACCAGCTCCTGGACATGGCGCGCGGGCGCGCCGCCATTCCCTTCGACCGTTCCATCGACGTGCAAGTCGGCCGCCTTCGTCGTAAGATCGAGATGGATCCCAAGAATCCAAATCTGATCAAAACGGTTCGTGGCGGTGGCTATATGTTCACGGCTGAAGTCCAGGCTTCATGAGGCTGCCGCCGCTGAGCCTTCGGGCTCGGGTGTTCGCGGTTCTTTTGCTGGTGGTCGTCGGGACCAACCTGGCGGCGCTTTTCTTTTATTACGGCTTCCGCGACGAGTGGGCGGCGGTGGGCGCCGCCACGCAAGGGGCGGAGCAGATCATCGTCATCCGGCGCATGCTGGAGCGCGCGCCGACGCGCCAGGATCAGATCGAGCTTCTCCAGCGCCTGAATTCGCCGGTCATGCGCATGACCTTCAATACGCAGCCGCTGGTGAGGAACTCCGACCGCCAGCTGCCGTCGCGCATCTTCCTGCGCGCCCTGCGGCGTGAATTCCCGCGCGACGCCGAAATCCGCGCCGACAGCCTGTTCGACGACCGCGCCTTCGAGAATCTTCCCTTCATGGAAGCCATGGACCAGGTGACGGACATGGACCCGCATTTTCCGCTGGGGGATCCCGCGCAAGGCGAGGCCTCGGCGGAGTCCCATACGATCCCCGAAGGTTTCCCGGCGGCGCCCGCGGCCGCGCCGGGCGACGAGCGCCCGCGCGACAGCGGTGAGTTTTCGCGGCGCGCCATCCACAGCCTGCGCTCGCTGGGCGGGACCTTGCCCGTGGCGGACGCCGTCATGTTCCGGGTGTCGGTGCGCCCGGTGAATTCGACGCGCTGGTTCAACGCGCGCGTGGTGCTCAATATCGCCGAGCCGCCGGGGCTGACGGCGTTCCCATACTGGCTGGCGGCGGTCTCGGTCCTGTTGATGGGAGTCGCGTTGTGGGGCGTTTCGCGCGCCACCGCGCCCTTGCCGGTGTTCGCCGCGGCCGCGGAACGCCTGGGGGTCGACGTGAACGCCGAACCCTTGAGCGAGAAAGGCCCACCCGAAGTGCGCCGCGCGACGCGCGCCTTCAACACCATGCAGACCCGCGTGAAGCGCTATATCCAGGACCGCACGCAGATGCTGGCGGCCATCAGCCACGATCTGCGCACCCCCATCACGCGCCTTCGCCTGCGCGCCGAGTTCGTCGACGACGACCAGCAGCGCGAGAAGATGATGCACGACCTCAATGAGATGGAGGCGATGATCGCCGAGACCCTGGTGTTCGCGCGCGACGACGCGGCCAATGAGCCGGCCTCGCATATCGACGTGGCGGCGGTGGTGGCGTCCTTGTGCAGCGATCTCGGTTTCTCGGGCCGCGAAGTGGTTTACGCCGGGCCGGACAGCCTCGAGTTCCTGACCCGGCCGCTGGCCTTCAAGCGCGCGATCGCCAACCTTGTCGACAACGCGCTGAAGTACGGCAAGACGGCGCAGGTGACGCTGGCGCCGACGGCGTCGGAGCTGCGCATCTATGTCGACGACACCGGGCCCGGCGTGCCGCCGCATGAAATGGACCGTGTGTTCCAGCCGTTCGTGCGCCTGGAAAGCTCGCGCTCGCGCGAGACCGGCGGGGCCGGTCTCGGCCTCACCATCGCGCGCAACGCCATCCGCAGCATGGGCGGCGACGTGGAACTCACGAACCGCGCCGAAGGCGGCCTGCGCGTGACCGTGAGCTTGCCGGTGGCGGGCGCCGAGCCGCACGGCGCGGCGTAGCGGGAAAGCATGATCGTCCGTTTCATCGTCCGTTTCATCGTCGGTGTTCTCGCGGTCTGCGCCATGAGCACGCCGGCTTTTGCGTGGGGCGACGCGGGGCACCGCATGGTGTGTCACGTCGCGTGGGACAGCCTGCAGGAAAAACAGCGCGCCGCGGTGAAGGATCTGCTCGGCGTCGAGAGCGAGGCGGGTTTCGCCGAGGCCTGTGCCTGGGCCGACCGTCACCGCGAAGAACATCCCGAGACCAAGGACTGGCATATGGTCTATGTGCCCAAGGACGCGCGCGGCGTCGACGCGGCGCGCGACTGTCCGGAAAAGACGAGCTGCCTGATCCGGGAGATCGACCGTAATCTCCAGGTCTTGAAAAGCGGCGCGCCGCGCGAGGCGCGGGCGGCGGCGCTGAAGTTCCTGGCGCATTTCGTCGGCGACATCCATGAGCCGTTGCGCGTCGGTTTCGCCGAGGATCGCGGCGGCGAGGGGATTCCGGCTACCTTCATGGGCAAGGCGACGACCCTGCGCGCGATGTGGGACGAGGACATCCTCGCGACGGACCCGCAAGCGCTCGAATCCCTGCGTGCGACCTATCAGGCCTACACGCCGCTCGATCGCTTGTTCGTGGAATGGATCGAGACCCCGCCGGCGGCGTGGGCGACGGAGAGCCTGTGGATCATGCGGACCCCGGCGACGGGTTATGTCGGCAATCCGGGCGGCCTCGTCTTCGATGAGGTCTATCTCAAGCAGAACATGCCGGTCGCGCTGGACCGCGTCGCCAAGGCGGGCATGCGCCTCGGCCATGTGCTCAACGAAGCGCTGAGATAACCGGGCGATGTGCGGGCGTTATAAATTAGTGGCCCCGACCGGCCGCGTCTTCGACGAATTCGAACTGACGGGCACGCGGCTCAACCTGCGGCCGCGCTACAACATGGCGCCCACTCAAGAAATGCCGATCGTGCGCCGCATGCCGACGGGCCGGCAGATTACGCTGATCCGCTGGGGGCTCATTCCGGGCTGGTCGCCGCCGCAGCGGCCGGGCGTGCCGGTCGGAACGGGGCAGATCAACGCGCGCGCCGAGACGGCGGCGGAGAAGCCGACGTTTCGCGACGCCATGAAGCAGCGCCGCTGTCTTGTGGTCGCCGATGGTTTTTACGAGTGGCAACAAGACGGGCGCGAGAAGCGCCCGATGCTGTTCGAGAGGGCTGACGGCGGGCTCATGGCGTTCGCGGGGGTGTGGGAGCGCTGGGAAGGCCTCGAGAGCTTCGCGATCATCTGCACGGCCGCCAATGCCCTGGTCGGGAAAATCCACGACCGCATGCCGGTGATCCTGGCGAAGGACCATTGGGACGCGTGGCTCGACACGGACAACAACGGCGCCGCCGACGTGCTGCCGCTGCTGATGTCCTATCCCGCCGACGCGATGACCTCGCGCCCCGTGAGCCCGCGCCTCAACAAGGTGAGCGCCGAGGACGACGCGTCGCTGCTGACGCCCGAGCCGCCGGCGCAAGGGGCGTTGTTTTAGGCGCCCTTGCCGCCGTGTGCGACGGACCAGCCGACGGGGTCTTTCAGGAATTCCTTCACTCCGGCGATGGCCTGGGGCGAGAAGTATTTGCCTTCCTCGGCCACGGCGATGACGTCGCGCCAGGTGGCGAGGTAATGGAGCGCGATGCCTTCGTTCGCGAGCATTTCAATGGCGCCCGGGAAGGCGCCGTAGAAGAACACGACGAGGCAGTGGTCGCACTTCGCGCCGGCGTCGCGCAGCGCCTTCACGAAACCGATCTTTGAATCGCCGCTGCTGGCGAGGTCCTCGACCAGGATGACGTTCTGGCCCTCATGCAGCTCGCCTTCAATTTGCGCCATGCGGCCGAAACCCTTCGGTTTCTTGCGCACGTATTGCATGGGCAGGCCGAGCGCGTCCGAGATCCAGGCGGCGTAAGGGATGCCGGCGGTTTCGCCGCCCGCGACCGTGTCGATCTTGCCGGCGCCGATGACTTCGTTGATTTCTTCTTTGGCGAGACGGGTGATGGTCTGGCGGGCTTCGACGAAGGAGATGACCTTGCGGCAGTCGATATAGACCGGGCTGGCCCAGCCGGCGGTGAGCTTGTAGGGCTCCTCGGGGCGGAAATTCACGGCTTTGATGTCGAGCAGGAATTTGGCGACGACCTTGCCGGCGGCGGTCTGACGGGCGTTGCGCTCTGTGGTCATGAACTGTCCTTGTTCCCCGAATTTTCGGTTTTATTTAGCGGCAATGCGGGGACGGTACAACGCCCGGTAATCTGCTATAGAAAACCCGACGGATTCCGGGATTTTTGATGCACGGCCAACCGCTGATCTGGGTTCTGACCGACGCGCGCGCGGGCAATGTGGCCCAGGCCCTGGGCGTGGCCGAAGCCCTGGGACGCGAGGCCGGCCGGGACTTCAAGACCGTCCCCCTCCGCTACAATCCGCTCGCCCGTCTTCCCAACGCGTTGACGGGGGCGAGCCTGATCGGCCTCGCGCCGGAAACGCGCATGACCTTCGGTCCGCCGTGGCCGGACGTGGTGATCGCCGCGGGGCGCCGCACGGCGCCGATCGCGCGCTGGATCAAACATCACGCCGGAAAACCCGTGATCCTCGCGCAGATCATGGATCCGGGACGGCGCGGCGCCGAGGACTTCGACCTGATCGCCGTGCCGCGTCATGACTGCGAACGGCCCACGGGCGACGCGCCCAATGTGATGCGCATCACCGGCGCGCCGCACCGTTTGACCCCCGAGCGCCTGGCCAGCGCCGCCGACGCCTGGCGCGGGCGCATCAAGGTCCTGCCGAAGCCGCTGATCGCATTGATCGTCGGCGGCGCGACGCAGCGCAAGCCGTTCCCGGCGGATCTGGCGCGCACCCTGGCCGCCGAGGTTTCGCGTTTCGCGGAAAAACAGGGCGGGGCGGTGCTGCTCGCCAGTTCGCGGCGCACCGGCGCGGCGGCGGAAGCGGCCATGAAGGCGGCGGTGAACGTGCCCCATCATGCGTTCTTCTGGAGCGCGGGCGGGGACAATCCCTATTTCGGCTATCTCGCGTTGGCTGATGCGATCGTGGTGACCGGCGATTCCGTCTCCATGTGCTCGGAGGCCTGCGCGACCTCGGCGCCGGTTTATATCTATTCGCCCGAGGGCATGGTCGCGCCCAAACACGCGCGCCTGCACCGCCACCTGTATGAAGGCGGCTTCGCGCGGCCCTTTGGCGGGGAATTCGAGCGCTGGACGCATCGGCCCTTGAACGCGGCCGGGGAAGTAGCGCAAAAGATCGACCACCTCATTCGCCGCCGTTTTGGATAAGAGCCCATGCCGCGTTTCGCCGCCAATATCTCGCTTCTGTTCACCGAATTGCCGTTCGTGGAGCGGATCAAGGCCGCCGCGGATGCCGGCTTCAGGGCGGTCGAGTGCCAGCTGCCGTACCATGTCGATGCGATCGATATCGCCGACGCCTGCGGCATGGCGGGCGTGCCGCTGGTGATGATGAACGCGCCGCCGGGCAACTGGGAAGCGGGTGAGCGCGGCCTCGCGGCGCTGCCGGGGCGCGAGGATGAATTCCGCGACAGCATCGATATCGCGCTCGCCTTCGCCGAGACCGCCGAATGCCCGCGCATCCATGTGATGGCGGGCTGCATCTCGCAGGACGAAGACGGCGCGATGGACACCTACGAGAAGAACATCCTCTACGCCTGCCAGCGGGCGCATAAGGAGGATGTGGAGATCGTGCTCGAGAACGTCGTGATCCCGGACTATTTCCTGGTGTTCCCGGATCAGGTCGCCGATATCGTGCGCCGCCTGGAGCAGAAGAATTTGAAGATCCTGTTCGACGCCTATCATGCGCAGCGCGCGCAGGGCAATCTGACGGACTTCCTGGAACACAACCTCGACATCATCGGGCATGTGCAGGTGGCCGGCGTGCCGGGCCGTCACGAACCCGATAAGTTCAACGAGGTGAACTGGCGGTTCATCTTCGACTTCCTCGACGCGCAAGGCTACGACGGTTGGGTCGGCATGGAATACAACCCGCGCGGCGAAACCCTGCGCGGCCTTAGCTGGGCGAAAGAGTGGGGTTTGGGTCCGAAGGCAAAATAGAAAACGATAAATCGACTCCCTCCCACTTCCCCTTGCAAGAGGAGGGTCAGGGAGGGGCCGATTTACTAGGCCGCCTTCTGCCGCAGCATGTGGTCGATGGCGAAGCCCTGGAAGGTTTCGACGCCGAGTTCGGCGCCGACCGCGATGGCCTGCGCGCTGTCGACGCGGATCAGGATCGGCTCGATGCCGCAGCTCTTCATGTAATTGAAGGTCTTGCCGCGTTCGCGCAGCAGTTCTTCCGCGCCGGCCCGCCAATGCACCTTGGCGTACTTAGCGCCGATATAGTCGAGATCCACGAGGCCGAGGGTCTGCGGGAATATCTTGTCGACGCCGATGTTGGCGCCCATGGCGTTGATCATGCCGCGCGCGACCTCGAATTCGTCGAAGTGCTCGACGATGTCGGCCTGGCGGAATTCGAAGACCATGCGCGACAGCACGTCCTTGGATGTCTGATCCATGAAGTCCGCGAAGGCCGCCGTGAATGTGCTGACCACGTTCACGTTGAGCGAGAAGGGCATCGGCGTGACGTTGCTCATGTGCGAGAACGAGCGCAGCACGATCTGATCGAGGACGCGCGTGAACTCGTTGAACAGCGGCCCCGAGGCGCGCATTTCAACGTCGATGAACAGCGGCTTGCGCAACGCGTCCATGCTGACGAAATACTCATGCATCGTCGGCACCGGCATGAAGCCGGGCTTGACCCGGGCGACCATCTGGTCGCGCATGAAGGCCTTCAGGAATTTGTCCGCGCCGAAGCGCTTGAAGGCATGCAGGATGTTGTCGAGATCCTCGGGCGAGAGCGGACGCAGTTCGTGCCTCTTGGCGTCAGGATCGGCGGTTTTCTGGGCGTCGGCGGTGTAACCCGCGATACGTTCGGCGGCGCCGCGGAAATTCTGTTCGAGATCGTAAATCAGCGCGAACCGCGCCTGATTGATGTTGCCGAAACTCTCGGGGCAATGCTTTTCGACCGCGCGCAGCATGGCGACCTTGATCTCGTGCAGGAACTCCAGGCTCTTTCCGCCCGGCGCATGCGCCAACAACGCATATTCGGTGGGCGCGACCTTGTAGATTTTCGCGCCGGTGCGCGCGGCGACGTAGCAGAGGCCGGAGACCAGGGTTGTCGTCATTTCGGCCGTTTGCTTCGCGACCGGCACCGCGCCGTTGGCGTCGACGATGAAAAGCTGGGTGCCCATGACCGGCTTGTGGCGCCACTCGGACATATCCTCGACCAGCGCGCGCAGGTCCTGCGGCGGGTGGATTGTCACACGCGGAATGGGAACGACTTTGTCCTGCATCGTCACGTCAGTAATCCCAGGCGCGAGAAAACGCCACGCGGTTTCTTTCATCCGCGGCAATTCGCGGCCAAACCGGCGGCTTCTTCTACCCGTCGTCGGATAATGGGCCGGCCGCTCTATCCGTGGTTCCATGTAAAAATATTCGAGCCGAATTTATTCCCGCCGCGATTTGTGCGCACGGAGCATGGAGTCGTGGAGGCTAGGCCGGCGCGGCTTTCGGCAGGCCAGGCACGACCGTGACCGGGATGCCGATCTTGCCCGCGTATTTTCCGGTCACCGCTTCGATGAGCGGCCCCGGTTTTTTTCCGGGCGCGGCGGAGAGGATGAGGATCGAAAGTTCGGGATGTTCCTTCACGAGCTTGAACAGCTCGGCGCGGCGCGCCCCCTGACGGACATAGGTATCGGGCGTGCGTCCGGTTTCCTGAACGATGCGCAGGGCGTGAAGGCGCACGACGTCTTCCGCTTCGCGGCGCGCTTCCTGATCGGCGAGTTCGGAGACGAACTTGAAGTGATGGAATTCGTGGTCGACTTGATAGACGTACAGCAGCGCGACGCGTCCGCCGGTCTTGCGCGCGCGTTCGCAGGCGTAGTCGATGGCCGCGGGAAGCTCGGGCGAATCGTCGACCACCACCAGGAAGAGGCGGTGATCTTCGGGTTTGCGTGCGGCCGGAGAGTCCAATGCGACTAACCTTCCTCGACCTCGTAGCCGGACTGGAGCCAGCCGAGGATGCCGCCTTGCAGGCGGGCGATCCGGCCCTGGAAACCGGCCGCCAGCGCCTTCTGCGCGGCCATGCCGCAACGCACGCCGCTCTTGCAGTGGAACACCAGATGCTTGCCGCCCGCGTCGGGGATCTTCGCGGCGTCGAAGGCCGACAGCGGCATCAGGACGGCGCCGGGGATATGGACCTGGTCCCATTCGTTCTGCTCGCGCACGTCGAGAATGACGGCGTCGCCGGCCGCGCGCCATGCGGCGACGTCGGCGGGGCTGGCGAAAAAGACCTGGCCTTCGGGCGATGACATCCTGGAAACTCCAAAAACGACAGGTGAAGACTGTATAATCCGCCGGGCGAGGATAAAAGCGATGAAAGCCAAGATAGAACGCCGGATCGGACCGCGCCTGCGCGTGTATCTCGGGACCCTCGATCATCTTGGGCCCGGCAAGGCCGATCTTTTGACCGGCATCGACGAGACCGGCTCGATCGTGGCGGCGGGCAAGCGCATGGACATGAGCTACCGCCGCGCGTGGCTGCTGGTGGACGCCATGAACAAGATGTTCAAATCGCCGCTGGTCACCAAGACCAAGGGCGGCAAAGGCGGGGGCGGCGGCGCGGAACTCACGGAGCTGGGCCGCGAAGTGCTCACGCGATTCCGCAACATGGAAAAAAAGACCGCCAAAGCCATCGCCGCCGATCTCGCCGCGCTGCGTAAGGTTGTCACCGCGCGTTAGCCGCGCCTCAACGCGAGCTTAAGGCCGCTCCAGACCGATCCGGCTTCGTGGTAGCGAATGCCCCAGACGCCGCCGGCGATGAGGCCGAGGGTGGCGACAAAGGACGTTAGGGAAAGGGTGGAGACGCCGGAGAGGCCCTGGCCGAAGGTGCATCCGCCCGCGATCGTGCCGCCGACGCCCATGAGGACCGCGCCGATCAGGCTGCGGACGAGGTCCTCACGGATCACGAATGTATCCCAAGCAAGGTTGCGGGTGACGAGGCCGGCGATGAAGGCGCCGAGCGGGACGCCCAGGGTCAGCATGAGTGGAAACAGCGCGGGAGATCGCCCGCCGAAGGTCAGCGCCGCTTCGCCGAGGGGCGGGACGAAGTTGACGGCGGTGAATGCGTTCGCGCCGCTCGATTCAAACAGCCGGCCCGCGACGAACCAGGCGGCGACGACCGCCAGGCCGACGATCAGGCCGCCCGCCGGTTGATCGCGCGAAGCGCGGAACCACGGATCCTTCAGCGCGAACCACAAAGCGCCGCCGCCAAAAAGGACGACAAGGATCCAGCGCATGGTTTCCGCGCCGATGAACGGCAGATTGCCGAAGATCCGGTGGAGGCCGCCGGGACCGAAGGTGCCGAGCGCGGCGGTGCGGTTCAGCACGCCTTGCAGCGGCGCCAGCCAGGTCATGGCCGCCGCGGCGCTGAGCGCGATGACGACAAGGATCGCCAGGGACTTGAGTGAACCGGCGCCGGCGCGCGCCAGGCCCCGGCTGATGCAGCCGCCGCCGAGGGCCATGCCAAAGCCGAAGAGAAGACCTCCGAGAAGGGCCGGGAGCCAAAGGATGGCGGGCGCGAGACTGGCGGCGCGGTCCAACGGCACGAGGCCCAAGGCATCGAGACTATGCGCGCCGACGATGGCGACCCCGGCCGCCAGCACCCAGGCGCGGAACCGGCGCCAGTCCTTCGCGAACAGGATGTCGGCGATGCCCCCGAGGGCGCAGAAATTGGTCAGGAGCACGGCCGCGCCGATCACGCCGCCAAGAATGAGGCCCGCGCCGATCACCGCCCACGTCTCAAACATGCTTCTTCGCTTCCGCCCTCATGGCCCCGCACACTACAGTGCGGGCCTCATGACGCAACCCGGCCCACACGCATTGCAGCCCATCACCATTGACGCCCGCGGCCTGAGCTGCCCGCTGCCGGTCCTGCGCCTCAATAAGACCCTGCGAGGCCTTCCGGTGGAGGCGGAGGTCGTTCTCCTGGCCACCGATCCGGCCGCCCTCAGGGATGTCCCCGCCTTCTGCGCCGCCCACGGCCATCAAGTTATCCACAGCCCTGAAGAGGGATTCTTCAGATTTTTCATTCGTAAGATTGCCTAAACCTTAGCCATAGGGCATCTAAAGACATTAGCCCGCC
>JAYSFT010000028.1:0-24369 GCA_041913245.1 Rhodospirillaceae bacterium
GCAACTCAACGTTTACACGGCGCGTCATCTACCGACCGTTGAGCGGATGGTAGGCTAACACCACTCTTGGCACAAGCTTGGCCGGGATTTCCGGGCCTCGCCGAGTGCTCAATGAGCGCGGATGCCCCTTTGCGTGAATGAGCGCCGTAGACGCAGCAGCGTATCGCCGCGCCTGAAGAGCAACGCCCAGCCACCCCCGCAAGTTGCGAGCAGAATTGAGATCAAATTTCCCAATAACGCGAATAGGGTAGCGCTTGGTACAGGCATGGGTAGAGAAGCATCCAGCACGCCTCGCGTCCCGAGCGGGAGTTCGCCTTTGAGCCGGCCATAACCGTCCACCACCGCCGAGATTCCCGTATTGGCCGTGCGGACCAGGGGCAAGCCTTCCTCCACCGCCCGCATGCGGGCTTGGGCGAAGTGCTGGTGAGGGCCGAGGCTCATGCCGAACCAGGCATCGTTGGTGAGGTTGAGCAGGAAGCGGGGATGCGGATCGCCCCCGGCGGTGACCTCGCCGGAGAAGATCACCTCGTAACAGATCAGCGGGCTGAAGGGCGGCAAACCGGGAACGGAAACGGTGGTAAGGCCGCCGCCCGGCGTGAAACCGCCGGACATGCCGGTGAGTTCGTCGAAGGGCACGATCCCGCGCAGCGGGGTGTATTCACCGAAGGGGACAAGGTGGGTCTTGTCATAGACCGCCGCGATGCTGGCGTCGGGCTTTAGGACATAAAGCGAGTTGTAGACGGTCTGTGTGCCGTCTTCGTTGCGCAGGCCCCGGTCGGCGCCGGTGATCAGCAAGCCGTTCGACGGCGCCGCCATCGCTGCCACCCGCCGCGCGGGTTCGTCGATGTTGAGGAAGAAGGCGATCGCGGCCTCGCCCCACACGACGTGCGTCACATCGGCGGGGCGGTTCTCCGTGCTCATGCGCACATGCTCTTCCAGCATCTTCACCCACAGGCTCGGGCGGCCGCGCTCGGTTTGCGAGAAGTTTGCCTGCACCAGCCGGAACTTCACGCCGGGCACGACGTCGTCATGTGCGAGCGCAAGACGCAGCGCGCCGCCGCCGCCGATGACGATCATCAATGCGAGCGGCGCGAACGCCCGCACGCGGGCCCTGGCGAGGGACGGTGTATAACCGAGGAGCGCGAAGGCGCCGAACAGCAGGACGGTGAGAAAGCTGAGGCCGTACGTTCCGATCAGCGCGGTGACCTGCATGATCGCGAGACCGACGGGCGAGTGGGTCTCGGCCCATACCAGGCTGATGGGATTCCACGGCAGGCCGGTGAAGATCCAGCCGCGCACCCATTCGACCAGCGTCCAGATGGCGGCGAACAGAAGCACGCGGCGCGCCGCGGCGCTCGCGCGGTCGTATGACATCTCGTCGACATGCGCCGGCGGAATCACATGCGTGAGGGCGCAGACGATGGCGATGAACACACCCATCGCGATCGACAGGGAGCCGACCGCGGGGACCGCGAAGACGCCAAAGGTGTCCGCGTCGACGTAGAAGGCGTTCGCCATCCAATAAAGGCCGGCGATGAAATAGCCCGCACCGAAGGCCCAGCCGGTGAAGAACGCGTCCTTCCATGTGCGGCATCCGTCGAGCATCCAGAGCAGCAGCGGAAACGCGACCCACAACGCGGGGACGACGGAAAGCGGCGGAAACGCGAGGATCGTCAGCGCGCCCGCGAGCAGCGCGGCGGCAAAGCGCTTCCATCCGCTGAGCGCGGCAAGCCGGTCGGCAAGCGCGGTTTTCATTATTCTTCGGGCTTTGGCGGCGGCAGATTGCGCACGCGCAGGCGCCGCACCAGACGCGGATCGCTGTCGGTGATCTCGAACTCGATCCCGGACGAATGTTTCACCAGCTCGCCGCGCGATGGCATGCGTCCCGCGAGGCTCGCGACCAGCCCGCCCAATGTGTCCGACGCTTCGCGCTCTTCGTCGCTGAAAACTTGTCCGACCCGCTCCTCGAAATCCGAGAGAGCCACGCGCCCGTCGGCGATCAGCGATCCGTCGGTTTGCGTGAGAAGCTCCGGCGCATGATCGGCGTCGTGTTCGTCCTCGATCTCGCCGACGATCTGTTCAACGACGTCTTCGATGGTGACGAGGCCATCGATGCCGCCGTATTCGTCCACCACCATGGCCATGTGCGCGCGCTTGAGGCGCATCTCGAGCAGAAGGTCGAGGACGCGCACGGCCGGCGAGACGAACAGCACGGGACGCAGGAGATTTGTCAGCACATGTGAGCTGACACGCGCGCCGCTCTCGCCGGCGATCTGATCGGCCGCGAGGATCGCGAGGTCCTTGATGTGGATGAGCCCGGCCACATCGTCGAGGGTTTCGCGATAAACCGGCAGGCGCGAGTGCCCTTCTTTCACGACGAGCGTAAGCGCCTCGGCGACCGGGGTGGCCGCTTCGATGGCGATGATGTCGGCGCGCGGCACCATGATGTCGGCGGCGGTGACGCCGCGCAGCTTGAGCACGTTGGCCAGCAGCAGGCGTTCGTTGGGGTCGATGGCAGGTTCGCCGTCGGGGCGGTCTTCGATCCGCTCCTCGATCAGTTCCTCGATGACGTCGCGGACGGCTTCGGCCTCTGCGATCTCGGGGGCGAGCCAGCGCTTGAGCTTTGTAAAAAGACCAGGCCGGTCGTCCGGATCCGGCGCAAGGGACCGTGCGGGCTCGCTCATGTCCGGCGGCGCGCTCCCCGCGATGTCCTCTTGGGAGCGGGCTCGGGGATGGTGTCACGGTAGGGATCCTTGATCCCTAGGCCGGCGAGAATCTTGGTTTCCAGGCGTTCCATGGTCTTGGCGTCGGACGCGATCTCATGATCATAGCCCAAAAGGTGCAGAACGCCATGCGTCACCATATGAGAAAGGTGATCTTTCAATGACTTGCCGGCCTCCTTGGCCTCTTTGACCACGGTGCCGTAAGCCACGACCACATCACCTAGTAGGACCCCGCCCTCTGAGGGGCCATCCGCGCCGGCCGGGAACGAGAGGACGTTGGTCGCCTTGTCCCTGCCCCGGTACAGGGCGTTGAGCTTGCGGATCGCCGCGTCGCCCGTCAGCAGCACGGACAACTCCGTCGTTTTCGCCCGGCGTTTCTGCGCGGCGGAGGCGCCGGCGTCCCAAGCCGCTTTCGCGGCGCGCCGGACTATGGCCGCCGCGGTCGGCAGGCGGCGTGTCCAGCCGGCGGCCGGCGAAAGGACGTCGATGGTGGGGTATATGGCCGGTTTCATTCCGGCTGTTCCTCTGGCGCGCGCTCCTTGCGCTTGGCGTCACGCCGGTCATAGGCCTCGACGATGCGCGTGACCAGGTCATGGCGTACCACATCGCGCGCCGAAAAGCGCACAAGACCGACGCCCTTGACGCTATCAAGTGTTTCGAGGGCGTCTTCCAGGCCCGACTTCACGCCACGCGGCAAATCGATCTGGCTGAGATCGCCCGTGACGACCATGCGCGAGTTTTCACCAATACGCGTGAGCGCCATTTTCATTTGCACCGGCGTCGTGTTCTGCGCTTCGTCCAGGATGATGAACGCGTTGGCGAGCGTGCGGCCGCGCATGAAGGCGAGCGGCGCGACCTCGATCTCGCCCGACACCAGAAGCTTGGCGACCTGATCGCCCGGCAGCATGTCATACAACGCGTCGTACAACGGGCGAAGGTAGGGATCGACTTTCTCGCGCATGTCGCCCGGCAGGAAGCCGAGACGCTCACCCGCTTCCACCGCGGGACGCGAGAGGATGATGCGGTCGATGACGCCGGCCATCTTCAGGGATACAGCCTTCGCGACCGCGATATAGGTCTTGCCGGTTCCGGCCGGGCCGAGCGCGAAAACCAGCTCGTGGTCGTTCAGCGCCTTGAGATAGGCCCCCTGCCCGAGAGAACGCGCGCCGATCTGTTTCTTGCGCGTGCGGATCGCAAGTTCGCTGACGTTGTCGCCGTCGGGTTCCGCGGTGCGGACGGCGCCGTCGATATCGCCGGTTTCCAGTTCGTGTCCTTTCACGAGATGATCATACAGACGATACAAGGTGCGCTCGGCCATTTGCGCGCGGTCAGGCGTGCCTTCAATCGTGATCGTATTGCCGCGATGGTTCAGCACCACGTTCAGGCGCTGCTCGAGGCGATGGAGGTTGCTGTTCTGAGGCCCCACCAGCTCCTTCAGGAGCCCGTTGTCGGAGAACTCACATCTGACGTGCGTAGCTTCGCTCATGCCGTCTTGATCGTGCTCTCGGAAGCGTCGGCCCACACGGCGCCCAGGCTGTTGGGTTCGACCGATACGATTTTCAAACGCGCGACCGTGCCGATGTGTTTCGGATCGGCCATCACATGGACGGCCTGCAAATACGGGCTTTTACCCACAAGCTGGCCCGGATGGCGGCCCGCCTGGGTCAGTAGCACGTCGAACGCGCGCCCGACGCTGGCCTCATTGAAGGCGCGCTGTTGTTCGATCAGCAAGTCCTGGAGGGCATAGAGGCGCGCGTCCTTCACGTCCTCGGGGATTTGCGCTTTGAGCGCGGCGGCCGGCGTGCCGGCGCGCGCGCTGTATTTGAAAGAGAAGGCTTGCGCGAACGTGATCTCGCGCACAAGGGCCATCGTCGCCTCGAAGTCCTTATCGCTCTCGCCCGGGTAGCCGACGATGAAGTCCGACGACAGCGCCATGTCGGGACGATAGCCGCGCAACGTCGCGATGACGCGGCGGTAGTCGTCGGTGGTGTGGCCGCGGTTCATGGCTTCGAGGATATTGTCCGAGCCCGACTGCACCGGAAGATGCAGGAACGGCATCAGCGCCGGCACGTCGCGATGCGCGGCCATCAGCGCGTCGTCCATGTCGCGCGGATGCGAAGTGGTGTAGCGGATGCGCGCGAGGCCTTCGATCCCGGCCAGCGCGCGGGCAAGGCGTCCGAGGCCCCACACTTCGTCGTTTTCGCCCACGCCGTGATAGGCGTTGACGTTTTGGCCGAGCAGCGTGATCTCGCGCGCGCCGCTTTCGACCAGGCTTCTTGCTTCCCGCAGGATGTCCGCCGCGGGGCGCGAATATTCCGCGCCGCGCGTATACGGCACCACGCAGAAAGTGCAGAACTTATCGCAGCCTTCCTGGATCGACAGGAACGCCGCCGGTCCTTCGGCGCGCGGCGCCGGCAGGTGATCGAACTTGGGCTCGACCGGAAACTCCGTGTCGAGGATACCAGCCGATTTAACGCCCGTCTTGCCGCCCGAACCGCCGTCGCGGGTGCGCGCGGCGCGCGCGACCATCTCCGGCAGGCGGTGGTAGGTCTGCGGGCCGAGCACGATGTCGACGAAGGGCGCGCGGGCCATGATCTCGGCGCCTTCGGCCTGGGCGACACACCCGGCGACGGCGATGATCATGTCCTTGCCTTCGGCGGCGCGTTCGCTGCGGTAGGCGCGCATGCGCCCCAGGTCCGAGAACACCTTCTCGGCCGCTTTCTCGCGGATATGGCATGTGTTCAGGATGACCATGTCCGCATCGGCGGGGCCGTCCGCCGGCACGTAGCCGAGCGGCGCCAGGACGTCCGCCATGCGGGCGGAATCATAGACGTTCATCTGGCAGCCGTAGGTCTTGATGAACAGCCGTTTGGCTGGGGCGTCGGTCATGGCTTTTGTAAGAAGGGCTTTTGGTGGCGGGCCTGTGGATAAGACAAGGTCGAGACGCGGTTTCTAGCGCCTAACCGGGGCAAAAGCAAAACAGGGGCTTCGGTAGCGTATATAAGGAGTTAGGCCCCTTCGCGTCCCGCGAGGAGGCGGGCGAATCCGGCGCGGGTGACCCGGTCGCAGTGGGCGGCCAGTTCCTTGCGGCTGGTAAACTGCGCCACGGTGACCGGCGTGTGGAAGGTGACCTCGGCGGTGAGTTTGCCAAGGCGCATGATCTGCCACATGTGCGAGAGCATCTCCATGTCGCCGTACCAGGCGACGAAGGGACGCCAGCCGACCCCGAGCGGCATGCCGTTGAGGCGCGTGTAGGCCATCGACACCGGCTGCACCGTGACGGGCCGCTCGGTGCCGTCCGCGGCCACCGCATGGCGCTCGGCGACCGTGAACAGGGCGCTCTTGAAGGGCTTCATGGTGTTGCCGTCGCCCGAGGTGGCTTCGGGGAACATGATGAGCGTGTCGCCCGCGTCGAGACGCTCCTGAAGCTGGTCGCGCGCTTCTTTCGTTGCCGTGCGGCGGCGATCGATGAAAATGGTCTGTCCCGCTTTGGCCATCCAGCCGAAGCCCGGCCAATTCGCGATGTCGGCCTTGGCGACGAAATCGCCGGGCACGACCGCGCCCAGCACCACGATGTCGAAATAGGAGATGTGATTGGCGACCACTAGGCGCGGCGCGGCCGCGCTCTGCTTGCCGCGCGTGATCACGTCAAGACCCACGAGCGCGCACAGGAAGCGATAGTAGCGGCCCCGGAAAGCGACGGAATCGCCTTTCACGGCATTCAGCGCCGCGGCTGTCAGGCTTGCGATGATCGCCGAGACCGCGAAAACGAAGATGCGGAAAAAGGCGATGAAGGCGCCGCGCATCGGCAGCGCGGGCTCAAGTTGCGCCTCCTCGAGGCTGGGCGCGCTTATTACGAGGCTTTTTTGAATGACGCTGACTCGGTGCCGATGTCGTAGTGCCGGGTGTAACGCTCTTCGATCAAGTCGGTCTTCACGATGATGCAAACATCAGTGGTATTGAACTGGTGATCGACGACGGCGCCGTCGCCGATGAACCCGCCGACGCGCAGATAACCTTTCAGGAGCGGAGGCAAGCTGGCCAGCGCGCGCTTCGGATCGATCGCTTCCTTCGGCAGAAGATTCATCTCCACTTTACGATGAGGCAGCGCGGTCGCGCGCAGCGCCTCGGGCGCGAGGTGATAGTGGTAGAGGTAAGAAAGCTGCACCGCGAGCTGCTGCGGGTCCGTGCCCGGCAGGCTCGCGCAGCCGAACATAAGATCGATGCCGTAGGCGTTCACATATTCCGATACGCCCCGCCACAGGAGCTGCATGGTCGCGCGGTTGCGGTATCCCGCGTCCACACAGGAGCGGCCGAGTTCGAGCACCGTGCCCGGGAAGCTTGCGAGCTTGGTGATGTCGTATTCGGAAGCCGAATAAAAACTGCCGGCGGCGCGCGCGTGTTCACGGCGGATGAAGCGGTAGGTGCCGACGACCGGATCGTGCTTGCGTTCGGCGTCGACCACGAGAAGATGGTCGCAGATGGTGTCGAACTTGTCGAAGTCGCGGCGCGCGGCTCGCATCTGCGCGTCGGGCTTTGCGCCCATCTCGTCATAGAACACGCGGTAACGCAGCGCTTGCGCGGCGTCGAGTTCAGCGGCGGAGTTGGCGAGGCGAATCACCTGGCTGCCCGCGGTCACCGGCACGAACGTGCGGGGGCCGGCGTGTGCGGCGGCGGGCGCGGCGAGGCCGGCGGACGCGAGCGCACCCGAAGGCGTATTGGTGGAGGGCGGCAACAAAAGTGTCATCGGTCTGTATCCCAACCGCGCGTTCAGGCCGTGGCGCTGCGTGAGGACTTGCAGCGTGAGGCGGAGCGTCGACTGAAAGGCCGCGCCGGGCTTGCGGCTCAACGAAACTGTCTTGGATTTCAACGATTCCGTCGCCCGGCCGAGCAAGGCCAGGGGTTTCCGAAACGCACCGTCCATGCCGGGATACTCTTAACAGTTAGGGCGACTGGCTGACAGCCAAATTCCCCCAAACCTATGCCCGGCCGGCACCAGATGTCGTGTTATTCTTCTGTGGCTTTACCAGCATCTAGCGGAAGAACGTACAACTCCAGGCGATGCCCGACGAGTTTATACCCGTGAGCGTTGGCGATTTCCTGCTGGAGGCGCTCGATTTCCTCGTTATGGAACTCGATGACCTTCCCGGAGCGGACGTCGATCAGATGGTCGTGGTGAGTGGCCGGGGTTTCCTCGTAGCGGGCGCGGCCGTCGCCGAATTCATGGCGTTTTACGATCCCGGCTTCCTCGAACAGGCGCATGGTCCGGTAAACGGTCGCGATGGAGATGCGCGGATCCTCGGCCGCCGAGCGGCGGTGAACCTCTTCCACGTCGGGATGGTCCTGCGCTTCCGAGAGCACATGCGCGATGATGCGCCGCTGCTCGGTCATCTTCATGCCTTTCTCGGCGCAAACTTGTTCAATGTGAGACAGGGGCCGCGTCGGCATAGTTAAATTCCTTGCTGTCGGCCTGAGGGGCGCGAAGGCCTCCGTTGAAGGAGGCCTATCATAGTGCGGGCCCTCGGGCCGTAAAGAGATCAAAGACCACCTTGCGAGTCACTCGCAGGCAAGTCCGGGAGGCCCGTGGCCGAGGCCACGCGGAGTGGATATATGTCAGTCATGACCGCAGCGCCATTCTTCATTGATATCACGGGGGACGTCTGTCCCCTCACCTTCGTGAAAACGAAGTTGCTGCTCGAGAAAATGCCTGTCGGCGCCACGGCAACCGTGCGCCTCAAGGGCGTACAACCGCTCGATAACGTGCCGCGCTCGGTGAAGGCCCACGGGCACGAGATCGTTTCGCTCGCCCGCGAAGATCTGGCGACCGAACCCGATCCCCGGGTCCCGCATATTCTAGTGGTGCGGCGCCGCTAGCGCCGGCGGCTGAAGCGCGAGGACCATGATCAGGGCATCGACGCGTGCTAAAGAGCCTCTTTCATAATACTTCGCGCGCCGTCCCGTGGCTGTGAAACCGTGCTTTTCATAAAGCGAGCGCGCGGCAGCGTTGTCGTCGGCCACTTCCAGGAATAGCCGATGCGTTCCGCCCGCGCGCAGCATGCGCGCGGCTTCTTCCAACAGGCTTGCCGCGATGCCGCGGCGCCGGACCGGCGGCGCGACCGCCAGGGTGAGAATCTCTGCTTCGTCGGCCACCGCGCGGATCAGGATGAAGCCTTGTGGTTCAATGTCCGTCCACATCAGGCCCGTGACGCCGGGCTGCTCCAGAAGCTTGGCGAAGGCCTCGTCGCTCCATGGCGCCGCGAAGCTCGTGCGGTGCAGCGCGCCGGCGACAAGCGCATGCACGGGCTCGAGGCGGATGATGCCGCTCATGTGATGCCCATCATGGCCTCAGCTTTCCACCGTGAGGCGCAAGGGTGATCTTCGGCGGCAATACATAGAGCGGCAGCGGGCCCGCGGGATCGGGTGCGCGCGCGGCGGCAAGTCTCGCGAGCACGACGGCGTCGGGCAACGGATCCGCGGCCGAAGGCGTCGCGCCTTGCAGATGTTCAAGCACCAAAGCCGTGCCGTCACCCGTGACGACGGCGTCTTTCTCGCCAAGCCAGCTCGCGATTTCGGTTGGAGGCAAAGCCAAAGGCTCGGCGCAGGGCGCGAGATCGCGTGTGAAGACCTGCACATATAGATCGCCGCGCTTGGTGTCGACGGCGGCCAGGATATGCGCATGGCGCCGGCGTTCGACCTCGGGCACAGCGGCCGCGATCGTTTCCAGCGAATTTATCCCGATGACGGGTTTTCCGGCCGCGAGGCCAAGGGCGCGCGCGGTCGATAGGCCGACGCGGACGCCGGTGAACGATCCCGGTCCGATGGTGACGGCGATGCGGTCGAGCGCGGCGTACCCAAGACCGGCCTTCTCCATCACCTCTTCGATCTGCGGCATCAGGATTTCAGCCTGGCCTTGATCCATCAGTTCGCGGATATGCGCGAGCGCCGTGCCGTCCTTCACGAGGGCGACGGAACAGGCGGCGGTCGTGGTATCGAAGGCAAGAACAAGCATCGCGTTTCAGAGAGAAGTGCTGAGGGCAGGGACAATATTCTGTATCATCGGCTCAAGCATCATTTTCGACATAGCACTTCGAGCCGGCATGAGCCTCATTGAAATAACGCGTCCCGCCTTCGATGTCGTCATCGACATCGCTTACGCGACCTCCAACAACTTCACCGGCAAGCCGGTCTACGGCCGCCCCGCCTGTTATTTGAACGAAGACGCCGCGGCCGGCCTAAAGACGGCGCTCGATCTCGCTCGCCCGCTCGGCTTTCGATTCAAGGTGTTCGACGCGTTCCGGCCGTCGGAAGCGCAGTGGGTGCTGTGGAACCACACACCCGATCCGAACTTCCTCGCCGATCCAAGCCGCGGCTCGCCCCATTCCATGGGCGCGGCGGTCGATCTGACCCTGATCGATGACGCGGGCCGCGAACTCGACATGGGCACACCCTTCGACGCCTTCACGCCGCTATCGCATCACGGCCGCACGGATATCTCCGCCGAAGCGCAACGCAATCGCGCCATTCTGCTCGGAATCATGACCGCGGCGGGATGGGATTTTTACCGCAACGAGTGGTGGCATTATCAGTTGTTCAATGCACGGGCGAAGTATCCCGTGCTGGGCGATGCCGCGCTTCCCGTCCCGATGATGCCGACGGCCTGACTCAGGCTTTCGCGAGTTCCGAGACGCTGCGCGGGCCGCGTTGGCCGCTCGGTTCGCGGCGCGCATCCAAAGCCACTTGCAGCCACTCGGCGGCCCTCTCCGAGTCCCCTCGCTCGCGTGTCTCCACGTCGGCCATGAGGCGCGCCGCCCGGGCGCGCACATCGGGCTCTACATTCTCCGCGGTCAGCGGCGCTAGGCGGTTGCGCGCCTGGCCCCACAGCTCCGCATCGAGCGATGCGCGCGCCACGGCGAGTCGCGTTTCGGGATGATCGGGATCGATGCGTGTCAGATTGTCCACGCGGCGCGCGTAGTCGAGCGCGGTTTCTCCGGGAATGAGCACGCGGTAGGCCGCCGCAAGGTCGGCATGCGGATAGGTCTCCCACATCTTCTCGACGAGATGCGCGGCTTTACGGCCTTTGCCTTGCGCGGCCATCGCGCGCGCATAGGATACGGTCGCGGCCACGGGCACGCCGCCGAGATCAACAGCCTGGCGCGCGAGCGACGCGGCGCTCTGCGAATCGCCGTTTTTCAGTTCGACCTGCGCTTGTTGCAGTAGAAGGCGCGTTTTGATGCGCCGCAGGTCTTCATTCGAGAAACTGGCCCGCGCGGTCTTGGTGTCCGCGAGGGCCAGCGCTTCGCGCCATTGGCCGGAGGCGATGGCGAGATCGAGCGCCATTTCGATCGCCCATGCCGGCGGGTCCTTGCGGGCCATCGCGCGCTTGGCCAGATTGAGCGCGCCCACCGTATCGCCTTCGGCGGCGGCCTTGATCGCCAGCGCGCGCAATCCGGCAAGCTCGGTCTGTGGGCGCTCAAGAAGGGCGGTGGCCGCTTCCTTCACTTCCTTCATGTCGCCGGCCTGCTCGGCCGTTTCCTTGCGCAGCATCAGCACGGCCGGATTTGCCTGCAGCAACGCCGCGGCTTCTTTTGCGAACCGGCGCGCCGCCGAGGTCTGGCCCGACTGCACGGCGGCGAACCCGTCGGCAAGGCTCGCAAGGCCGCGGTTCAAACGGCGCCGCTGACGCGCGGCGGCGGCCGCGCCGATGATGCCGCCGAAGATCGCCACCGCGCGCAGCAGAAAGGCCACGAGTAACGCCGAGGCGACGAACAAGGCGACAAGTACGCTCGCCGACGTATCGACGCGCCAACCGCGCCACTCCAGCGCGACGGCGCCGGGTTCGTTCGCAAGCCAAACCGACGCGCTGACCAGAAGGGCGAGACCAGCGATGTAGAGAATGAGGCGCAGCATGCGGCTACTCCGCCTTCGGCGACGGCGCGGCCGCCGCAGGCGCGGCGAATGCTGTCGCGCCCGCGATCACCGCCTCTTGCGCCGCTTCTTCCGCGGCGACGCGCGCTTCGGCGAGTTCGATCCACGGGGTTGCGGCAGCAAGCGATGCCCCGGTCAGTTTTCTCATCTCGGCGACCGCGCCCGCGAGATTGCCGCCGTCGGCGGCGCGTTCGGCGCGCACCAGGACGGCGTCCACGCCGTCGCCTGTATCGACATCGGTGCGGCGGATCGAGATTACCGAGAACACACGGTCCAAGGTCCGGCGCAGCCAGCTCGCGGTATCGTTGGGGAGGTAGCTCGCGCGCACCGCCGCCGCCGCCGCGACATCGAAGCGGTGTTGCATCTCGGCCAGCGCCGGCAATCCGGCGCCGGCGTATTTCGCGAACACCGCATCCGTCTGGCTTTGGCCGTTCAGCGCCTTGACCGTGTCCCATTCTTTCAGGAACGGACGGCCCGTGACCACCGCGTCGCGCCACTGCGTAGCGGCGATGGTCAGTGCGACGGCGACCGCGCGTTGATCGGCGGCGCTGCGGGCGGTTTGCTCCAGCGCCGTGACGCGGTCGGCGAGCGCGAGCACGCTATTCGCATCGGCGCTGCGGCCCGCCAGGGATTCGACGCGGCGGCTTATCTCATCGAGCCGCGTGGTGTTGCCCAGGGCGGCTTCCAGCGTCGCGACCCGCGCCATGAGGGCGGCGATGGTCTGGTTTGACACCTCGCCGGCCGGCGGTGCGGCGGGTGCGGGCGGCATGGTGGCCGCCGGCGTGGAAGGCGCTGGTATTGTCGTGAGCGGCGCGGGTTTGACCTGCGCTGGGGTCGGGGCAGGCGCGCTTGTCATGGGCGCGCTGGCGATCGGCGCGGGAGGCTCCTTCACCAGCAAGGGCAGCCAGCGATGCGACGTCATCATCGCGGCGGTGGCGATGGTGGCCAGCACAAAGAACAGTGCGATAGAACGCCCCGGTCCGCGCCGTTTGACGGCGGTCGCTGCGACGGGGGCGTCGGGGATCGGACTGGTTTGCGGTTCGCCGTCGTGCGGAAGCGGCGTCTCGGGATCGCCGCGCCCCCAGTTCGCAAGACGGTCCCGCATGCGCTCGTCCGCGGCGTCTTCCGCCTGCATCTGTGCCGAGCGTCCGCCGCCGCTGCGCGCGGCCGGCTTCGCGTCGGCAAGAGACTCGGCATCCTCCTCTTTGCCGTGGTTCTCGCGCGCGACCAACTCATCCAGCTCCTGCAAGGCCGACGGCATGGGCGCTGGGTCGGCGGCGGGGGTCGCTTTGGTTTCACGCATCGGATCGGTCATCGGCGTATCATTCCATGAGGGCGCGGCAGAGGCTACCGCCGCGGATGGTTCGGTGGGTTGTGGTGTCGGCGGCGGATCATGGCTGACCACCATGTTCCACCGGGGATCGGGGCCTTGATCCGTGGGGGCGGCCGGCTTCCCGAACAGGCCGGAGAACCAGCCGCCGGAAGGTTTGCGTTCGGCCGATAACCGGGCCTTTTCGGCGCGCGCGCGCGCTTTGTGTTCGCCGGCAAGGCGCTTGCGTTCGGCTTTCGTGCGTTCGGATTCCTCTTTCTCCACGCGCCGGCGTTCGGCCAATTCGTCGGCCAGGCGTTCCTGCTCCGCGCGGGCCTTGGCGGCCCCATCGCGCCGGGCGTGTTCGTCCCGCGCCTTTTGCGCCGCGGCTTCTTCCTTGAGGATACGCTTGCGCTCGGCGTCTCGCGCGGCCTGTTCGGCTTTCACGCGTTTATGTTCGGCGCGTTCCTGCGCGAGGCGCTCGTTCTCGCGCCGCGCTGCTTCGGTCCGCTTTTCCTTTTCGATCCGGTCCTCTTCGGACCGGCGCGCCCGTTCGATCCGTTCTTCCTCCGCGCGTTTTTCCCGCGCAAGGCGTTCGGTCTCGGCCGTCTCGCGCGCGAGGCGTTCTTGTTCCGCCCGCGCGCGTTCCGCGTCTTCGCGCGCGACGCGCTCATGTTCGAGACGCGATTTCTCGCGCTCCGCGGCGATGCGCGCGTCCTCGGCCCGCACACGCGCAGCCTCTTCGCGGGCAACGCGTTCTTTCTCGGCGCGCTCCTTCTCCCGTGCGTCGCGTTCGATACGTTCGCGCTCCAGGCGTTCGGCCGCGAGGCGATCTCGCTCGGCCTTTTCCGCCGAACTCTTTACGCGCGCGGCTTCATCCCGTGCCGCTTTCTCGCGGGCGCGTTGTTCGCGTTCCGCCTTCTCGTGCGCGACCTGCTCGGCGGCGATGCGCTCTCGTTCTTCCTTTTCTCTGCGCAGGCGTTCGCGTTCCGCGTCCTCGCGAGCGGCGCGTGCGGCGGCGAGGTGCTCGCGCTCGGCTTTCGCGCGTGCGGCTGTCTCCGCCGCGAGGCGTGCTCTCTCGGCCTTTACCCGCGCTTCTTCTTGGACGCGCAGGTGCTCGCGTTCTTCCTTCTCCTTGCGCAGGCGTTGGCGTTCCGCTTCCTCGCGGGCGGCGCGCGCGGCGGCCAGGCGTTCTTTTTCGGCCTTCTCGCGCGCCAGCTTCTCGGCGCGCTCGCGTTCGGCTTCCTCTTTTCGCCGGAGTTCTTCCTCGGCGCGGACGCGGCGTTCTTCTTCACGCGCCAAACGCTCGATCTCCGCGCGCGCGGTTTCTTCTTTGGCGATGCGTTGACGTTCGGCTTCAAGCCGCTCGCGTTCGATACGCTCTTCTTCGGCGCGCTTTTCGCGCGCGGCGCGCTCTGCTTCCGCCTTCTCGCGCGCGCGGCGCTCGTCCTCGACCTTGTCGATCAGCTCACCGTCCAGGGTCGCCCATACGCTGTCCGGATCGCTCGCGGAAGCCACGGTGACGCTCGCGCCCCTCAGCGCGCGCAGGGGCGCGGCGATGGCGGGTGTCGCGGCGACGGTCTTGAGGCCCGTGACGGGCGGCGCGGTCTTGTCACGCTGGATCAACGTCACGAAGGCGCGCGCCTCGTCGGCGGACATGAACAGCGCGACATCGATCCCCTTGCCGTTCAGCTTCGCGTGCAGCTCCCGCGGGATCTCGGCCACGCGCTTGATGCTGTACAGCGGCAGAGGGCGCACGGCGAAACCCATGTTGCCCAGCATCGCGCCAAGATTGATGGGCGCGGCCGTGCTGCAGGCATAGACCAGCGCGCCGTTCGCCGGTTTAAGGGACCGCTCCACCAAGCGCGCGAGGTCTTGCGAATCGTCTTTGGCCGCCAGGACTTCCTTGAAGCCCACACGCCGGGCTTCGGCGGCGGTCAGATCGCTATCGACGAAAATGGGAAAGGTGCGCACGCCCACATGCTCCGCCAATGCGCGCACGCCCTCGGGGCTGGTGGCGAGAAAGCCTTGCGCGCTGGTCAGGTTGATGGCGGGCGCGTTTTCGCGCTCGACGGTCACCAGGGGGATGATGATGGGTTCATGGCCGCGGGCGGCCAGCGCCCTCGCCGAGACCGCAGCTTCCTGCGCCGGCTGCGTAATCAGAACCCGCATGGCCGCTTCCTGGCGTTCATTTCACAAACGTTGTAGAGCCTACCTATCTAAGTGGAAAGCCATGATTGTCCTTGGACTAGAGACCAGTTGCGATGAGACCGCCGCCGCCGTCGTGGACGGGGATGGAAACGTGCTCGCCCATGCGGTTCTTTCACAAATGGACGAACATGCGGCCTTCGGCGGCATCGTGCCGGAAGTGGCCGCGCGCGCGCACCTCGCCCACCTCGACCGCCTGATCGCCAAGGCCATGAAAGAAGCGGGTGTCGGCTTCGCCGATCTCGATGCCGTGGGCGCGACGGCGGGTCCCGGGCTCATCGGCGGCGTGCTGGTGGGCGTCATGTCCGCCAAGGCCATCGCCGCCGTGCACAAGATCCCTTTCGTCGCGGTCAATCATCTGGAGGGTCACGCCCTCACGGCGCGGCTCAGCGATAAAGTGGAGTTCCCGTTCCTTCTTCTCCTTGTCTCCGGCGGGCACTGTCAGTTGCTCGCTGTCGAAGGCGTCGGGAAATACCGGCGCCTGGGCACCACGGTCGATGACGCGGCGGGTGAAGCGTTCGACAAGGTCGCGAAGATGATCGGGCTTGGGTATCCCGGCGGTCCGGCCATTGAGCGCGCCGCGAAGCTGGGCGACGCCGTGCGCTTTGCCTTTACGCGCCCGATGAAGGGAAAACCGGGATGCGACTTTTCTTTCTCCGGCCTGAAGACCGCGGTGCGCGTCGCAGTCGAGAATCTTCCGCCAGGACTCTTGAGCGAAAAAGACGTGAACGATCTCGCCGCGTCGTTCCAAGCGGCTGTGGTCGAGTCCGTCGGCGATCGAGTGCGCCGCGCGCTTGATACATTCAGCGCCGCCTACGAAGGCCGCGCGCTCGTCGTCGCCGGCGGTGTCGCGGCAAACACGGCGCTGCGCGCCGAGCTTGAAAAACGCGCCCGCGCCGCCGGTTTTACGTTTGTCGCGCCGCCGCTCGCGCTCTGCACCGACAATGCCGTGATGATCGCCTGGGCGGCGCTCGAACGGTTCAAACTCGGTTTGACGGATGGATTGGATTTCCAGGCTAGGCCGCGCTGGCCGCTTGACCCCACCGCTCCTCGTGCGAGAGGCGCGGGCGTTAAAGCCTAGAGCTTATAATAGCCGCGGAACCAGGCGACGGTTTTATCCAAACCTTCATCGAGCGAGACGCGCGGCTGATAGCCGACCGCGCGGCCCAGCGCGCTTACATCGCACCAGGTGTCTTCAACATCGCCCGGCTGCATCGGCATCATGTTGAGCACGGCCTTTTTGCCGACGTGCCTTTCCAAGGCCGCGATGAAGTCCATCAGATCCACCGGCGCGCCGCGCCCGATGTTGAACACGCGGTAGGGCGCCACACCCGATCCATCGGGCGTCGGATTCATCGGATCCCAGCTTTCGTCGGCAAAGGGGATGTGATCTATCACGCGCACCACGCCTTCGACGATATCGTCCACGAAGGTAAAATCGCGCATCATCCGGCCGCCGTTGTACACATCAATCGGATCGCCCGCGAAAATACGCGCGGTGAACTTATGCGGCGCCATGTCCGGCCGGCCCCAGGGTCCATACACCGTGAAGAAACGCAGGCCCGTCGTCGGGATTTTGAACAGATGCGCATAAGAGTGGGCCATCAACTCGTTCGCCCGCTTGGTCGCGGCGTACAGGCTTACCGGATGAGAGGCGCTGTGGTGCTCGGCGAAGGGCATGGCTTTGTTGGCGCCGTAGACCGAACTGGTCGAGGCGTAGACCAGATGGACGACCTTCAGCGCCCGGGCCGCTTCCAGTACATTTAAAAAGCCGGTCAGGTTGGCCTCGGCGTAGGCGTTGGGGTTCTCAAGGCCGTAACGCACGCCCGCCTGGGCGGCGAGATGAACGATATATGTTGGCTGGATCTGGTCGCAGAAATCCAGAAAGGCGTCCTTGTGCGCGATGTCCAACCGGCGGCCGAGGAAGCCCTGCTGCTTTTCCAGCTGCGCCCAGCGCGCCTCTTTCAGGCCCGGATCATAATAAGAATTGAAATTATCGATGCCGACGACGCTGCGTCCGGCCTCGAGAAGGCGCCGGATCACATGGGAACCGATAAACCCGGCGGCGCCTGTCAGAAGAATGGTCATGAGGTCATCTAAACGCGAACGGACCCGCAAGCAACGGTCGATCGGCCGCTTTCGTTCCGCCCTTGATCGATCCTCCCATCAACCCCCCGATCGCCCCCCCCCGATCGACCCATGGACAGATGCGTTACCCCCGTGCGAAGACCGTGACAAAACAATAGAATACGAGCGGCATGCAAAAACTTGGAGTCATCGGCGCTGGCGCCTGGGGAACCGCTCTCGCGGTCGTCGGCCGCCGTGCGGGACGCGAGGTGCGCCTTTGGGCGCTCGAGCCCGAGGTCGCCGCCGAGGTCAATCAGCACCAGCGCAACACCCCTTATCTTCCCGGGGTTGTCCTTGAGCCCGGTATCGCGGCCACCACCGATCTCGCGGTCGCGGCCGATGTGGATATCGTGCTCCTGGTCACCCCCGCGCAGCATTTGCGCGCCACCTGTGAGAAGTTGAAGCGGCTTCTCAAGCCGAACGCGCCCGTGGTCATCTGCGCTAAGGGCATCGAGCGCGGTACCTCGGCCCTGATGACCGATGTCGTGGCCGAATGCCTGCCCGATGCCCCGCTGATGATCCTGTCGGGCCCGACCTTCGCCAAGGAAGTCGCGACCGGCCTTCCCACCGCCATCACGCTGGGCGCCACCGACCCCGAACTCGCGCGTAACGTCGCCGCGGCCATCGGGTCGCCGGCGTTCCGGCCTTATGTGTCGACGGATATCGTCGGCGCGGAGGTCGGCGGCGCGGTGAAGAACGTGCTCGCCATCGGCTGCGGCATCGTCGAAGGCAAGGGCCTCGGCGCCAACGGCCGCGCCGCGCTGCTGGCCCGCGGTCTCGCCGAGATCGTGCGCTTGGCGGTCGCCCGCGGCGGCAAGCCCGAGACCTTGATGGGACTTTCCGGCCTGGGCGATCTCGTCCTCACCGCGACCTCTACCCAATCCCGCAACTATTCCTTGGGCGTCGCGTTGGGCAAGGGGCAGACGTTGGAGGAGGTTCTAGGCTCCCGCCGGTCCGTGACCGAGGGCGTCACGACCGCCGAAGCCGTCGTCACCCTGGCGGCCAAACTCCGTGTCGATATGCCCATCTGCAGTGCCATCGATCAGGTCCTCAATCATGGGGCGTCCATCGACGCCATGCTGAAAAGCCTGCTCGAACGCCCGCTGCGCGATGAAGTGGATACGGGCGCGAAAGCCAAATAAGCTGACGTGAGATAGAGGAACTTCCGTGACGAAACCGGTGCGTCTTTTTCCTGTGATTCTGTCGGGCGGCTCGGGTTCGCGCTTGTGGCCGCTTTCGCGGGAGGAATTCCCGAAGCAGCTTCAGACGCTGACGTCGGAGAAAAGCCTTCTTCAGGAAACCGCGCAGCGGTTGGGCGCGGCGCCTTCCGGCGCGGCCTTTGACGTGCAGCCTCCCCTGGTCGTGTGCAACGAGGCCCACCGCTTCATCGTCGCCGAACAGCTGCGCGCCATCGGCGTGGAACCCAAGGCGGTCATCATCGAGCCGCAGGGGCGCAACACCGCGCCGGCCGCCGCCGTCGCCGCGCTGCTTCTGGAAGACGCGCCGGACGATCTCATGCTCATCATGCCGTCCGATCACTCCGTGCGCGACCCGCGGGCCTTCCGCGCCGCCGTTGCGGCCGCCGTGGATGTCGCGCGTGGTGGTCATCTCGTCACTTTCGGGATCAAACCCGACGCGCCCGCCACTGCCTACGGATACATCAAGCGCGGCGGCGCCCTCGGCACGCATGCGTTCAAAGTCGAGAAGTTCGTCGAGAAGCCCGACGCAGGCACCGCGACGCGTTTCCTTCAGGAAGGCGACTACGACTGGAACGGCGGTATCTTCTTGTGCCCCGTCGGCCTCTATCTCTCCGAGCTCGCGCGCGGCGAACCCGAGATCGTGCCCGCCTGCCGGCGGGCGCTGAAGGAGGGAAAGAACGATCTCTTTTTCTTCCGCCTCGACGCGAAAGCCTTCGCCGACGTGCCGAGCCAATCCATCGACTACGGCGTGATGGAAAAGACCGGTAAGGCCGCCGTGGTGCCCGTCGACATGGGATGGTCGGATGTCGGCTCCTGGAGCGCACTGCATCGGGAAACCGCGCACGATGCGTCGGGCAACACGACCCTCGGCGACGTGATCGCGCTCGAAACCGAGAACAGCTATATCCGCAGCGAAAAGCAGTTCACGGCCGTCATCGGCCTCAAGAACGCCATCGTGGTGGTCACGCCCGACGCGGTGCTTGTCGCCGACAAGGCGCATGATCAGGCCGTGAAGAAAGTCGTCGAACAACTCAAGGCCAAGGGCCGCCCCGAGGCGACGGCGCAGAGCCGCACGTACCGCCCCTGGGGTTGGTTCCAGAACATCGACGAAGGTCCCCGCTTCAAGGTGAAGCGCATCTGCGTGAAACCGGGCGCGCAGCTTTCGTTGCAGAAGCACTGGCATCGCAGCGAACACTGGGTCGTCGTCACGGGAACCGCGATCGTCACGCGCGGCGCGGAGGAGTTCCAGCTGCGCGAGAACGAATCGACCTTCCTGCCCGCCGGCGCCATTCACCGCCTCAGCAATCCGGGTCAGGTGGAACTGCACATGATCGAGGTCCAGTCCGGTGAATATGTGGGCGAGGACGACATCGTGCGCATCGCCGATAATTACGGCCGCGAAGGACTGGGCGAGGCTCAGCCGCGCAAGATCGCAAAACCCGTGAAGGCGGCCGCGAAGATCGCGGCGAAAGTCGCCAAGAAGGCGCGCCGCAAGACGCGCCGCAAAGCCAACCCTTCCCCCGCCGCGCGCCGCAGCGTGCGCCGCCGCGTCGTGCGTCCGCGGGCGCCCCTGATCAGCACGCGCAAGATCGCCCCGAAGGCCGCGCCGAAACCGGCGCCCGCAAAACCGGCCAGGCCGGCCAAGTCGCGCAAGACGCCTCCCGGTAAAACGGGCGGCAAATCGGGCGGCAAGCCGCCGCGCAAACCCACGAAACCGCGCAAGCGCAAGTAGGATGACCCTCCTCTGCCGCCTTGCCGATCTCGAGGTCACGCGCGCAAAGGAAATCATCGTCGAGGACGCCGGGATTCGCCGCGCCGTTTTTGTCGTAAGACACGCAAGCGGCGTTAGCGCTTACTTCAACGCCTGTCCGCACGCGCGCCTTCCGCTCAACAACGCGCCCGACGTTTTCTTCGACGTCTCGGGCGCGGTCCTGGTTTGCGCCAACCATGGGGCGCATTTCGAACCGGCCGGCGGGAAATGCCTTCGCGGTCCGTGCAAGGGCGAAAGCCTCAAATCTTTTCCCATTCGGGTCGCGGACGGCAAAATCTTCTGCGCCGATTCCGATTACACGCTGGGGGCGTGACTTCGCCCGCGCGTGCCCGCTATCATCCCGTCCACTCGTGCTTGGAGGGATAAGATGTCGGAAGAAATCATCATCGATGTGCCACCGGGGTTCGCCAAGAACGCTACCATCGACGAGCGCCGCTATAAGGAGCTGCGCGTGGAATCGAGCAAGGATCCGCTGAGCTTCTGGCGCGAAGCCGGCCGCCGGCTCGACTGGATCACGCCCTACTCCAAGCTGAAAGACGTGTCCTTCGACGAGAAGGATCTGCACATCCGCTGGTATTACGACGGCACGCTGAACGCGAGTTATAACTGCCTCGACCGGCACCTCGCGCAGCGCGGCAACCAGGTCGCGATCATCTGGGAAGGCGACGACCCGAAAGATTCCAAGAACATCACCTATAGCGAGCTGCACGAAGCCGTTTGCCGCCTCGCCAACGTCCTGAAGTCACATAACGTGACCAAGGGCGACCGCGTGTGCATCTACATGCCGATGATCATCGAGGCGACGGTGGCGATGCTAGCCTGCGCGCGCATCGGCGCGACCCACTCCGTGGTGTTCGGCGGGTTCTCGCCCAAATCCCTGTCCGAGCGCATCAACGACTGCGGCGCGAAACTCCTCATAACCGCCGACGAAGGTCGGCGCGGCGGCAAGATCGTGCCGCTCAAACTGAATGTGGACGAAGCGCTGAAGACCGCGCCGTCGGTGCGCAACGTCGTCGTCGTCAAACATACCGGCAACCCTGTGCCGATGAGTTCGCCGCGCGACGTGTGGTATCACGCGGCCACCGAGAAAGCGCGTCCGCGCTGCGACGTGGTTGAGATGAATGCCGAGGATCCTTTGTTCATTCTCTACACCTCGGGCTCGACCGGAAAACCGAAAGGTGTTCTTCACACCACGGGCGGTTATCTCGTTTATGTGTCGATGACCTTTGAATACGTTTTCGACTACAAGCCGGGCGAAGTCTACTGGTGCACCGCGGACGTCGGCTGGGTCACCGGCCACAGCTATATCGTCTACGGGCCGCTCGCCAACGGCGCGACCACGCTGATGTTCGAGGGTGTGCCGAATTATCCCGATACCTCGCGTTTCTGGCAGGTCATCGACAAACACGGCGTGAACATCTTCTATACCGCGCCGACGGCGTTGCGCGCGCTGATGAAGGACGGCGACGGACCGGTGAAACGCACCTCGCGCGCGACCCTGCGGCTCCTGGGCTCGGTGGGTGAGCCGATCAATCCTGAAGCCTGGCTCTGGTATCATCGCGTGGTCGGTGAAAATCGCTGCCCGATCATCGATACATGGTGGCAGACCGAAACCGGCGGCATTCTCATTTCGCCCTTCCCCGGCGCGACCAAACTGAAGCCTGGATCGGGCACCGTGCCCTTCTTCGGTATCGAACCCTGTCTCATGGACGCGAACGGAAACGAGATCGAAGGCGCGGGCGTCGGCAATCTGTGCCTCAAAACATCGTGGCCCGGCCAGATGCGCACGGTCTACGGCGACCATCAGCGCTTCATCGAAACGTATTTCAAAGCCTATCCCGGAAAATATTTCACCGGTGACGGCTGTCGCCGCGACAAGGACGGTTATTACTGGATCACAGGCCGCGTGGATGACGTCATCAATGTGTCCGGCCACCGTCTCGGCACCGCCGAAGTCGAAAGCGCGCTCGTGGGTCACGCCTGCGTCGCCGAAGCCGCCGTGGTCGGCTATCCGCACGATATCAAAGGTCAGGGCATCTATGCCTACGTCACGCTGAAGGCCGGCGTCGAGCCGACCGATGATCTCAAAAGGGAACTCGCGGCGTGGGTCTCGAAGGAAATCAGCCCCATCGCACGGCCCGACGCCTTACAATGGGCGCCGGGCTTGCCGAAGACGCGCTCGGGCAAGATCATGCGCCGCATCTTGCGCAAAATCGCCGAGAACGAGACCGGCAATCTCGGAGATGTCTCCACCCTCGCCGATCCGGCTGTGGTGGATGATTTGGTCAAGAACCGCGTTTCGACTTGACCGGTTTCGCCGTGGCCTGACGACGCTCTATGGCGTCGCAGGCGGAAATCCTTCAAGAAGGGATTTCCGCCGCGCTTCGAAGGCGGCGTAGTTGGGATCGTCGGGCGCGCTCTTGCCGACCCACGCAATGGCCTCCGGCGCATAGGCGCCTTCATAGACTTTCGGCGGAACACCGGTGACTCGCGGCGCAGCCCCGCGCAGTCGCATGTCCTCAAGAACAGCGAACATCGCTGTTTGATCCATGCCCCACGGCAGCATACCGCGCGTGCGCGCCAGCGCGAGATAGCCCGCCGTGAGGCGCAGATAATCGCGCCCCGCTTGCGTCGGCGCGATCCCTAGGACATTGGCGCAAATCTGGTTTGACGGCTCCACCCGTCCCGTGAGCAGCGCGACGCCCACATCCGCGTCCATGAACCAGTCGAACAACAGATCCGGCGAACGGTTGAAAATCATGTCCGCATCGAAGGCGCACAAAGGATGCGGCCAAGCGTCGGCCAGTATTGCAAGCCGAATAAACCGGACCGCGTGATAATAGCAGGCCGCGTCCTTGGTTCCCCCGAGACCAGTGGTCTCCGTGCTGACGCTGTAGCGCGCGCCTTCCATGGCACGCGCCAGACGCGCGCGGAAAGGATCGCGTTCTTCGGCGGCAAGATCGAAAATATGCAGATGCAAATGCGTGCGGGGCGTATGCCGCGCGAACGAGCGCGCGAAGGCGCGGCCGAATTTCTCGAAGTAGATTGCGTCGCAGGCCATGAACACCCACGGTCCTTGCGGCGCGCGCTCGACCAGCATTTCCATCGCCGGAAGATTCTCACCCAAGCGGCGGGACGCCGCGGCGGCATCGGCCAGGAACGCCTCGCCGAACTGCGCGCAGGCCGCGAGGCTCAGGCGCTGTGCTCGCAGGCGCTCCAGATACGGCTCAGCGTCCCGCGCGCGTCCTTCCGCGATACGCACCATCGCCGTCATCTGAAGGGCATCGAGGGATTCAGGGGCCGCGGCGAGCCATTGGGCCGTCGCGTCTTTCCAAGCCTGGAAATCGGCCTGCGACAATACGAAGTGAAGTTCGCCGGGATCACGTCCGTCGGGCGTAAGGCCGCGTTCTTCGCGTAAAGCCTTTTCCTGATACGGCAGCATCACATACAGCGCGAGGCACGCAAGATGCGGCGCGGCGCGGTGGCGCTGCGCAAAAGTCCGCAACACGCCGATGGCCTTCGCGCGGTCGTAAATCGCCTCGCAGTAACATTGGCGCCGCACGAGATCGATGTCGTCGGGCGCCAGCGAAACGGCAATCTCGAAACAGCGCGCCGCCGCCTTGTAGAGGGCCATGCTCGTGAACTGCTCGCCGGCGCGGATCACGCGCGCAAGATGTTTGGGTTTGACGTGCCGCAGCCGGTCCGCCCAGGCCAGCGCCTCGGTCCCGTCGAGACGCAGGGCGGCGATCTCGCCGCCGAGATAGGCCGTTTCGATCAGCGGCGCGATCGCGAAGGAGCGGCGGGCCATTTCGGCCGCTTCGTCGTAGCGGCCGAGGGCGCGTAGGACGGCGGCGAGATAGAAGTTTGCTTCGGCGGCCTGTTCATCGGTCTTCAATGCCTCGCGCAGCGCGGTTTCGGCGCCCTGGAGATTCTTGGCGTGAAGCGCGGCGATGCCGAGGTCCAACGCCGCGCGGGAAGGTGCGGCGGTCATGAGAGACCGCAAGATTTAGATTTAAGCCCGGTGCGTGGCAAGCAGGGATAGGACGTGGCTGCGCTGCATCTCGACCACCTTGGCGCTGCTTTCAAGGTCGAGTTCGGCGAAGACTT
>JAYSFT010000029.1:0-23536 GCA_041913245.1 Rhodospirillaceae bacterium
GCCATCGCAAAATTCGGCGCCTCGACGGCGGCCAGGCACGATGCGCTCGTTCAGCGTCTTGCCAGCCTGGGCGCCGAATTCGGCGAGAGCCTCGCCGCCAAAATCCATGAGGTTCGGCGGATTTGGGGTTTGATCCCGAACGCGCCTTCGGCAGAAGAGGCGCGTTCCGCCCTCGTCAAGATCCACGACATCGTTCACACGCTGGCGGGCGCCGGCAAAAGTTTCGGATTTCCCCGCGTCAGCACGGCCGCGGCTCCGCTCGACGGGTTGTTCAGGCTGGTTTCGGAGCAAGCCGGCGGAAGCCGCGCGGAAAGTCTCTCGCTGGAGGAAATTGCCCAGGTCGAGATGCTGATCCAGGCGCTTGAGGACGCCGCCGCGGCCCCCGGCGAGGCCATCGACCTTGAGGACATGGGGCATGCGCCGACGGCCGCCGAGGCGCATCACCGCTCGACATATATATTGGTGCTGGCGGGGCCGTCGGAGGCCGACAACGCGCTCATGCGCGATGCGCTGGAAGGCTATGGCTACCGCGCAAAAATCCTGAAGACCGCGGACGACATGCCGGCGGAGGTGTCGCGCGGCGAGCGCGGCATCCTGCTGGCGGACGTCTCGTCGGGGGACGGGCATCTCGGCTTTCTGCGCCATAACATGTCCCTGGCCCATCTGCCGCTCATTCTCTGCACGAGTCAGACCGGATTTGCGGACCGTCTGAGCGCCGTGCGGCACGGCGCCGCGGCCTTCGTCGCCAAGCCTTTCGAGTTCGAGCAGCTTGTCGAACGCATCGCGGCGTTGGAGGAAACCGGCTACGAGCGCCCCTACCGCGTCGTGATCGCCGAGGACGACGGTCCCCTGTCTTCATTCTATCAGGCGACCCTCGAGCACGCGGGCATGGAAACGCGTGTCATCCGGCGGCCTTCCAAGCTTTTGGATACGCTGTCGGGCTTCGACCCGGACATTATTCTCATGGATCTCTATATGCCGGAGTGCACGGGCCTCGATCTCGCGCAGATCGTGAGGCAATTCCCCGCCTATACGACCATTCCCATTCTTTTCCTGTCGACGGAATCGCGGCTCGATCTTCAGCTTCGCGCGCGGCACCTCGGCGCCGACGACTTCCTGCCGAAGCCGCTTCAACCCGGCCAGCTCATTTCGGCGGTCACCAGCCGCGCGAACCGCTACCGCGAACTGAAGAAACTCACCGACCACGACAGCCTGACGGGCCTTCTCAATCACAGCAACATTCTGCGCAACCTGGAACGCGAGCTGAGCGTCGCAAGCCGCACCGAAAACCCGGTTTCGTTCGCCATGATCGATATCGACCACTTCAAGTCGGTCAATGACACGTACGGACATGTGATCGGCGACCAGGTCATCTTGCGCCTGACGCATCTCGTGCGGAACCGGCTGCGGCGGGTCGATTATGTGGGACGCTACGGCGGCGAGGAATTCGCGGTGGTCATGCCGAATACGGACGCGGCCGCGGCGAAAGAGGTCATGGACAAGCTGCGCGAGGCCGCGCACGAGCTTGCGCACGAGTCCGAGCGAGGCCCCTTCCGGGTCACCTTCAGTTGCGGAATCGGAACCTATCCGGCCTTCAAGACGGTCCTGGATATGACGCAGGCCGCCGACGACGCGCTTTACCGCGCGAAGAGGGCCGGCCGGAACCAAGTCGTCATTGGCGAAGTCTAGGCGGACCTGCTACCCCTTACGCATGAGCGAACCGGCGCCGCCCGTGAATGTCGACATCATCGAAAAACGCACTGTTTTTCAGGGCTACTTCCGTGTCGATGCCTATACGCTGCGTCACGCGCTGTTTGACGGGGGCTGGAGCGGCACGATGAGCCGCGAAGTGTTCGAGCGCGGCCATGCCGCCGCCCTCCTGCCTTATGATCCGGTCCTGCGGAAGTTTGTCTTGTGCGAACAGTTCAGGGTCGGCGCCTATGCGGGGGGAATGGACCCCTGGCAGTTGGAAGTCGTGGCCGGGATCATCGAGGACGGCGAAGCGCCGGAAGCCGTCGTGCGGCGTGAAACCGAAGAAGAAGCCGGGCGCGCCGTGCTCGACCTTTGGCCCGTGCAGCGTTATCTCGCCAGTCCGGGTGGAACCTCGGAAACGATCTCCCTGTATCTCGGGCGTATTTCAGCGGAAGGCGCCGGCGGCATCTTCGGTTTGCCGGGCGAGGACGAGCACATCCGGGCGAAGGTCCTGGGTGAGGACGAATTGAAAAACCTGATGGACGCCGGGGCGCTGACCAACGCGGCGACCCTGATCATGGCGCAGTGGTTTTTCCTCAACCGCGATCGCATTCGGGCGAAGTGGAAGGCATGAATATGAACGACAAGACCCCCGCGCTGGTGGAAACACAGTGGCTGGCGGATCATATGAACGATCCTGATCTGCGGATCGTGGACGTCAGCTACTTCGTGCCCGGCGGCGTGGAACCGGCGCGCAAACAGTACATGGACGGGCATATTCCCGGCGCCGTCTTTTTCGACATCAACGAGATCGCCGAGCCCGGCGGACCAAAAGAACACACGTTCCCCAGCGCCGGCGTGTTCGCCCGTAAGGTCGGAGCGCTGGGAATCGGCAACGCGCACCATGTCGTCGCTTACGATCACCTGGGCGGCACCTGCGCCGCCGCGCGCGTTTGGTTCATGTTTCGCGCTTTCGGGCATCGGCGCGTCTCGGTGTTGAACGGCGGCCGCGTCAAATGGTCCGCCGAAGGCCGTGCGATGACGCGGACCGTGCCCGGCTTTCCGCCGGCGGATTTCCACGTCAGCGCCGCGCCGTCCGTGCACTCCAAGAAAGATATGCGCGCGAATATCGACGCGCCCGTGTACCAGGTCCTCGATGCGCGCGGACAGGGCCGCTTTGAAGGCACGGAGCCGGAACCGCGTCCCGGGCTGCGTTCGGGACACATTCCCGGCAGCCGGAATCTTCCGTTCGCGCAACTGATCGACGCCGAGACGAAGGTATGGAAAGACCCCGACTTTATTCGCGCGCGTTTTGCGGCCGCGGGCGTCGATCTTGCGGCGCCGCTGACGACCACATGCGGCTCCGGCGTGTCGGCTTGCGCGCTCGCGCTCGGCGCCCATCTTGTCGGGAAAAGCGACGTCGCCATCTATGACGGCAGTTGGCTCGACTGGGGAAGCGATCAGGACGTTCCGGTGGCGACCGGGCCGGCGTAATTACGTCCGCGCGTATTTCCGCGCCCGCATGTGCAGAACCTCCGCGAGGTTCCGCTGCAGCCCGGCGGCGAACATCAGTTCGGCGACCAGAAACGCCGGCGCCATGAAAAGCTGGAGCATGTTGGCAAGGAAAGCCGGCTTGCGGCCCTCGAAGACGTGACCCACGAACTGGATCACCCATCCGGCGACAAAGCAGGCGGTTGCCACGCTCCACCGCCGCTCCGGTTCCATGTCCGCGACATCCGCCGCCAGGACATAGAGCGCGAGGCCCGCGATCAGGGAAAAAACGCCGACAAGCGGAACCGCCACGACGTAAGATAAAAGGACAATGCCCAGGAGGGCGCCGGCCGCCGAGACCGGCCCGCCGAGCGGGACCTGGATCAGAACGATCAAGATCGAGAAAATGATGATGGGAACGCCGACATAGTGCGTAAGCTGGTTGCGCCGATCCGTGTGGTAGGCGGCGTACATCGCCAGCTGATCGAGGAACCAATCGCGAAAGAGTCGGATCATGGGGCTCCCGCATGACGCCAAGCCCGTTCATGTTAGCGCAGCGGCGGCCAAACCACTATGACCAATAACCCTGTGCGCCTCGGCCGGATCACATGCGCGCTGCCGCCGTTTCACGCGCGCTTCCCTTGGCGCGGCGGCGATCTGCAGACGTTGCGCAACACCTTGCGTTTCACGCCGCCGGACCTCTCGGTCCATGCCGTTCGCGGACTCCGGCTGGCGCTGCGCGACGGCAGCGGCGATGAATTGATCGCCTCCCTCAACCTGCCGTCCGAGAATGGCGCAAAGCCCTTGGTCATTCTGATTCACGGGCTCACCGGCTCGGAGACCAGCCGCAATATCCTCGTCAGCACGGCCTACCATCTGTCGCGCGGCCATCCCGTCCTGCGCTTGAACTTGCGCAACGCCGGACCGTCCCTCGGAAAATGCCGGCACTTCTATCACGCGGGGCGCAGCCAGGACCTGCGCGACGCCCTCGCCGCGCTCCCCAGCGAATTCACCGCGCGCGGCGTGTTCCTCGTCGGCGTGTCCCTCGGCGGCAATATGCTCTTGAAAGGGCTTTCCGAACGCGAGGGGCTCGATCACGTCATCGGCGCCGCGTCGGTGTGCGCGCCGATCGACCTGAAGGCCGCGCAGATGCGCCTCATGGCGCTACGGAATTATGTCTACCAGCGGCATCTCCTGGGCTTCCTCGTTCGCGACACCCGCCGCGTCGTCGCGGGAACGCCGCTGGAAGGGCGCCTGTCGGAGCTGCGATCGATCTACGATTTCGACGACCGGATCGTCGCGCCCATGGGCGGATTTGCGGGGGCCGAGGACTACTACGCGCGCAGTTCGGCGGCCCCGCGCCTCGGCGCGATCACGACGCCGACTTTACTGATCGCAGCCGCGAACGACCCCTGGATCCCCGCAACGTCCTACACAAGCCGTGAATGGCCCCGAAATGGGCCGCTCTCCGTGGCGATCACGCCGGGTGGAGGCCATGTGGGCTTTCATGCTAAGGACAGTGCCGTTCCATGGCACGACCGTGCCATCGGTGCGTACATCGATTCACTGCGCTGATAGCCAATCATGTCCCATGTGGACGTCGTCATCGTGAATTATCGTTCGGCGGCCTATACCGCCGCCTGCGTCGGCGCGGTCCACGAGGTCGCGCGCGGCGACGGCGTCGCCGTCGGCGTGACCGTCGTGAACAACAGCGGCGCGGCGGCCGAGCTGGAGGCCCTGGTCGGCGCGCGCGGCTCCGCCGGCTTTGTGCACAACAGCGCGAACCTCGGCTTCGGCGCGGCGTGCAATATCGGCGCGGCGCGCGGCGCGGCGCCTTTCATTCTGTTCCTCAATCCCGACGCCGCCCTGAAGCCGGGATATTTCCTGGCCGTGACCGCCTTCATGAACGATCCGGCGAACGCCGAGGTGGGCATCCTCGGCCCGGCCATCGAGCGGGACGACGGCGCGGTGAGCGCGACAAGCTCGCCTCTGCCGGGCTTCCTCGATCTCATGGCCCGCACCTTCGGCCTGTCGCGCGGTTTTCTTCCCGCCGCCCGTCACGCACGCAGCGGTCCGGTCGGGCAGGTCATGGGCGCGGTTCTGATGATCCGGCGCTCTTTGTTCCAGGACCTCGCGGGTTTCGATCCGCGGTTTTTCCTGTATTACGAGGATGTCGATCTGTGCGCGCGCGCGGCCGCGCATGGCGCAGCGACATACTACCTGGCCTCGGCGCGCGCGGCGCACATCGGCCGCGTGTCGAGTTCGCAGGATACGGGCATGGCGCTGGCGATGTTCCTACGCAGCCGCTTTACCTATGCGCGCCTGCATTTCGGCGCGACCGCGCAAGCGCTGCTTGTTCTCGCGAGTTACGTCGTTGAATTGCCGCTGCGCCTGCTGCGCACGCCTTTCGGCGGAGAAAGCATCACGGGCCTCGCCGTGCTGCGGGCTTACCGCCTTCTCTCGATCAGCTTCATCTCCGGCGCAAGCCTCGCGACGCTTGGCGCGCGCGGAAGGTAGCCCGGACGATGGCGCGCTCAGTCCTCGCTTTGACCCGCTATGACCGCCTCGGCGCCAGCAGCCGTGTGCGGGTCCTGCAATATATTCCCCATCTGGAACGCCGGGGATTGAACATCCGCGTTCAGGCGCTGTTCAGCGACGCCGATCTTCGCCGTCTTTACAAAGACGGACGCAGGCCCCTGCCCCGCCTCATGTCCGCGCTCGCCGGCCGGGTGGCGGCCGCCGCCGGCAGCCGCCGCGGTGACGTGATCTGGTTGCAGCAGGAGCTGTTTCCGTTTTTGCCCTATGCACTCGAGGCGGCTCTTCTCGCGGGCAAGAAACTCGTCGTCGATTTCGACGACGCGCAGCATCTTTACTACAAGGACCGGTTTTTCTGCGCCGACAAGATCGAGAACCTCATGCGCCGCGCCGACGCCGTGACGGCCGGCAGCCCGACGATGGCGCGCTACGCCAGGGACGCCGGCGCGCGGAACGTCCACCTCGTCTTCAGCGCCGTCGATACGGCCGCCTTCCCGCCGCCCGCTTCGGCGGCCGAGCCCTTCACGGTGGGTTGGATCGGCACGCCCATGACGGCGAACCAGTCCTTGCATATTGTACGCGCGCCGCTCGCGCGCTTCCTGCGGGAAACCGGATCCAAGGCGATCTTTATCGGCATGGACGACAGCCAGTTCCCCGATCTGCCGGGTGAGCGCATCGCCTGGAGCGAGACGGCCGAGCGCGCCGCGCTGCCCCGGCTCTCGGTGGGGATTTGCCCGTTGGAGGACAGCCCGTGGACGCGCGGCAAAAGCGGTTACAAGATCATCCAATACATGGCCGCCGGAAAACCCGCGCTCGCGTCCCCGGTCGGCATCGCCGCCGACATCGTCGAAGAGGGAATGACGGGCTTTCACTGCCGCGGCGCGGACGACTGGTACCGGCGGCTGCGTCAATTGCACGACGACCCCGCCCTGCTCGCGGCCCAGGGCGCGCAGAGCCGGCGCCGGGCGGAAGCCAAATACGACACCGCCATCGCGGCGGCTGCAATACACCGTATTTTAGAGGAATGCCTGCGTGGATAAATCCGGCCGGGCCACGCCGCGCGCGCCGCGCCTGCTGGGCGGCCTTGCGCTTGTCACGATTCCCCTGATCGCTTGGAGCCGCGACGCCGCGGTCGCGACCGTCATTCTGGCCGCGTTCGGCTTCTTATTCAGGGGCGAACGGCGCTTCACGCTGCGCTCCGCGATCCTCACGCCGCCCGGAACTTGCGGCGGGCTTTTTCTGGCCTGGAGCCTCGCGGCGGTGTTCTGGGCGCCGCATTTGCCCTGGGACACATGGCTGAAGAGCGGCGCCGCCATCGTCTTGGGGGCGTTGCTCTCCCTGCTGATCGCCGGTCAATCGGACGAAGCCGTCAAGCGCGCGGCGCCGCGCATTCTCTATGCCGCCGGCGCGCTTCTCCTTCTGCTCGCCGTCGAGCGCGCGACCGGTGGTTTCTTCATCGGGCTCGACCGGACGGCGGACACCGTCTTTCAGCGCCTCACCGCCCTGTCGGGCGGTTTGGTGCTGCTGTGCACCACGTCTTTCGCCTGCGCGGTGCTGCTGTCGCGCTATCTCGGCGCCTTGATCGCCTTTCCGTTGTGGCTGGGCGCGACGCTTCTGGTCAGCGTTTTCTATCCCATGGACGCGGAAGTCGCCGCCGTCCTCTGCGGCGCGGCGGTGTTCATCCTGATCCTGATCGGCGGACGCGGCATGGCGGTCGCGCTGATGGCCGTGATGGCCGCGGGCATGGTGGGCTGGGGATTTCTTGCCGAAAGCGCGGCGGGCGCCGGCTGGCATCGCTGGCTGATCGAGCGCGTCGATCCCAACTGGGGATACCGCGTCGAGATCTGGCGTTATGTGCACGAGCTGATCCAGGCGCGCGCCGCCCAGGGCTACGGCTTCGATTCCGCGCGCGTTCTGGGCGGGTCGGCGACGATGCTGCCGTCGTTCGAGGGCAAGACCACCTTCCTGCATCCCCATAACGGAATGCTGCAACTGTGGTTGGAACTGGGCGGGATCGGGGTCGCGCTGTTTCTTTCGGCGGCGGTCCTGGGATTCAGGAAACTGCTGAACACCTCGCCCTCGCGCATGACGCTGGCCACCCTCTGCGCGACCGTCACCAGCAGCGCCGTTCTTTGGTCGCTCAGTTTCGGCGTGTGGCAGGGATGGTGGCTGGCCGTGCTTGGCCTGACGGCCGCCGGCACGCTGTTCGCGGTCCGCGTCTTGAACCCGGAACCGGCGCGACCCAAACGCCTCCTGTTCCTCGTGACCGAGTTCTATTTCTTCGATGCGCTGAGAAAGGAACTGATCCGCGGCGCGCGGAAACAGGGTTATGAAATCTTCGTCGCCGGACGCTGCCGGCCCGGCGATCTCGAACGCGCCGCCGGCGAGGTCACGATCGTCCCGTTCGACTGGAAGCGCTCGCCCTCGATCCTGGTGTCGCTGGCCTATGTCCTTCCCGATCTCATGCGTATCGGCCGCGTGCTGACGGACGTGCGCCCGGACGTGCTGCACAACATCGCCCTCAAACCGTCGATCCTCGGATCGCTGGCGGCGATGGGCCGCAAGGTCACGGTCATCAACGCCATACACGGCTTCGGCTTTGTTTTCATGAGCCGCGCGCCGGTGGCCCGGATCGTTCAAGCCGCGTGCGGCCTCGTCCTGAAACTGTCGGCCCGGTTCAACGAGGCGCTGATCCTGCTCATCAATCGTCACGACCTCGCCCTGGTGCGCGGCGGCATGGGCGTTCCCGCGTCCCATCTTCGCCTCATCCACGGCACCGGGATCGATCTCGCGGCGTTCATGCCCCTCGCCGAGCCGCCGGCCGCGCCCTTCCGCTTCCTCGTCATCGGACGCCTTCTTTACATGAAAGGAATCCATATCGTCGTGGAGGCGCTGCGGCTTCTACGGGAACGGGGTTTCGCCGCCGAACTCACGCTGTGCGGCTCGCCGGATCCGGATAATCCGTCGTCCATTCCCGAAGACGTGCTCGCCGCCTGGAAACAACGGCCGGGCCTCGTCTTCGCCGGACAGGTCGCCGACGTGAGACCCTATATCGCGGCCTGCCATGTGCTGGTTCTGCCGTCGCTGGGCGGCGAAGGGCTTCCGCGCGCGCTGTCCGAAGCGGCCGCGTCCGGCCGCGCGCTCATCGCCACCGACATCCCGGGCAGCACCGAAATCGTCATCGACCGCGAGACCGGTCTCGTCGTGCCGCCGAACGACGCTGCTGCCCTGGCGGACGCGATGCAATGGATGATGGAGCATCCGGCCGAGCGGCAGGCTTTCGCCCGCGCCGGCCGAGCGCTGATGGAGCGGGAGTTCTCGTCGGAGCGCGTGGCCGACGCCCACGCGGCGCTCTATATCGGCGCCCTCAATCGCGGCGCTGAACCGCTCCATTCTCATACGCCTTGAGAATCGACGCGATCGCGGCCTTGTCCGCGTTGCAGGACGCCAGGGCTTCGAGGAAGTCCTCGATGACCAGCGCGGCGTCGCGCTGCGTCGCCCCGGCCGGCGGGCGGTAAGGCCCCTCACTCGCCAGCAGCAGCGTGGACGGAACCGCCGGCGGCGGCAGAGTCACCACGCGGGTCTGCATGTGGGGACTCTGGCAGCCGGTCAAGCTGATCGCGAAGAACGGGAGCAAGCGGGCCGTCGTGATCCAGGGGCGCATCGCGTATGACCTTTCGTCTGGTGTCGGAATCCGCGCGCAGAGCGCGCTTTTTCAAGGCATTCACGGCCGCGGCGGCGTCGATCCTCTTCGCCTGGGAGGCCTGCGCGCGCGCCAGTTCGGCGTTCGCGTTTCCGATGGCGACGGCGGAGCCGAGCAAGGCTTCGCCGGTGCGGGCGCGCGCCGCGTAATGCTCGCCGCGCACCCAGAGCCCGGCGCAAAGCGCGGCGATTGCGATAACGAATGCGACCTTGAAGACCGTCATGGAGTGAGTTCCATCGCGCGCCACCATCGTTCGATGTTTTCGACATAGGCCGTGGTTTCACCGGCGTTCCGCGCGCCGGTGACGCGCGGCAGGCATTCGCGCACCGCCGGCCAGAGACGCGCGCCGCCGCAATACCGCTGGGCCGTGAGGATATTTCCCACGCCGGCGTTGTAGGAGGCCTGCGCGAGTTCCTGGCGTTCGCGCGGCGCGCGGTCCCGCCGCCAGGTGCGGCGCAGCTTCGCCATGTAGTAGGCCCCGGCGTCGATCGCGATGTCGTCGTGGGGCGAGGCGCGCAAATCGAGTTCGCCCGCGATCTCGCGCCAGGTCGCGGGCATGAACTGCGCCAGGCCCCGCGCGCCCGCCGGCGAGACCGCCGCCGGATCCAGCCGCGATTCCTGGTAGAGCTGCGCTTTCCAGAGTTTCCAGACCGGAAGGTCCGGCCACCAGCGTTTGACCGCCTGTTGGATGCTTCGGTCGTATTTATCCGTAAATCCACGCGGCCATGACGGCGAAGGCCAGGAGACGAAGACCGAAATAGCGAGACATCGCGTGAGGATCGTTCTCCATGCCGTCATAGACGCGCTCCCAGTCGATCTTGTTCTTGCGGTCGTAAAAAACGCCCATCCGGTAGAGCGACAGAGCCGCTACCGCAAACGTGAACGTCTTCGCGGCGAGGCCGAGGAAAAGGATCTCGAAATCAGCCATGACAATCGCCTCCTGTCTGTGGTGAGGATGTCAGCGCACGCGCCAACAGGTGATGGAATCGAGCGGCCAGTAACTCGTGACGCCGTCGCGGCATTTGATCTCGAGGACCGCGTTGTCGAACAGCAGCGCCCAATCCTTGAAATCGGCGAGATCGTAGGTGAAGGTCTTGGCGCGCCGGACCACCTCGATGACGGCCGGGCGGGCGCGCGGCTGCGGCATGGCGCTCACCCCGCCGGCCAGGGAACGCCGTTGATGACGACCCACGCCAGCATCGAAGCCAGGACGCTGACCACGCCGCGCATGATCCAGTCGAGGCGGCTGTGCACCCGGTCGAAGGATTTTGCGATCTGCCCGTAGCGCTCGGCGCATAGTTTTTCATGGCCCTCCAAGCGTTCCTCCAGGATGGCTGTTCTGATCAGGGGATCGAGAGACGCGGTCATTGATGTCCTGTTCCCGTTATCGCCGTGACGAATTGACCAACAGGTCCATCGCGAGCGCGCCCTGGCGCCAGTAGCTGGGCGCGGCGTTGCCCGAGATGGTGAAGCTCACCTGCTCGCCTTTCACGCGCACCGAGCGTTCGCCCGTCGAGGCGGTCACGCCGAGCGCGGGGTAGGACCGCCGTGACGTGCCCTTCACGCCGCGGACCTTGCTGGCGAAGGCGATGGCGTAGCCGCCTTGCAGGTCGTCGGCGTCGGGGCGCACGCCGTTGACGGTCAGTTGGCCGTCGCCGCGCGCATTGAAAGCGCTGGTGATGAACCACGACCGCGCGCCGCCGTCCTGCGTGAAGCCCTTTTCGTGGAACCAGACGCCGCCCGCCGTATCGGCCGCCAACGGATGCTCGAACACCGCCCCGTCGTCATAGGCTGTTCGCTCGAACAGGCCGCAGCTCCATGTGCTGCGGATCGTGTCGTAGACCACGTACCGCGAGCATTCGTTGCCGTCGCGGATATCGGGATAGAACCACCAGACCTCGGCGTAGTTCTTTCCCGTCACCCGGCTGGCGTAGATCTTGTCCTGTTGCACCCAGGCCAGATGATCGCGCACGTCGCGCGCCAGCGTGCAGGGCAATTGCTGCGGCTGCGCGCCGCCATAGGCGTAAAAGGCTCCCGTGGGCGTCATCCAGTACCAGACCCCGGCGATCTGCGCGGCGGCGTTGGGGCCGATCAAACCGCAACCGCGCCCCATCTCGGTGAAATCGTACACCGTGTTCGGATTGCCGTTGAAACGCATCGACCACAGCGCGTCGGCGGTCCAGATGACGTTCTCGCGCGCGCCGCGCAGCCCCCGGACGATGCGCCCTCCCGCCGGCAGCGTATATCCGCCCGCGAGATTGGCGCTCGTCGGCGTCCAGGTCATATGGTCTTCGGCGTCGCTCCAATCGACCTGGAGCGCGTCGAACGCGCCGTCCAGATTCGAGCCGCAAGCCACCACGATGCGCTCCGCCGTCACGAACATCGATCCGATCTGCGTCGGCGCGCCGGGAACCTGGCGCGCCGTGGTGAGCGCCGCGACGGACACATCATGGACCGCGCCGGTGAAAGCGGCGTCTTTCAGCAGGCGAAGCTGCGTCGCTCCACCGCCCGCGTAGAAGGCGCGGCGGTAATTTCCGCTCGTGCCGATGCCCGCGCCGATCGTCGCGCCGCCGGACATCGCGGCGAGTGTGCCCGCTCCGACCGTGAGGTTCAGCGTCAGCAGGTGCCAGGCCCCGGCCTGAAGGACGATGTTCTGATCGAGTGACGACGAGGCGCCGGCGCTTCCAGCCGCGAAGCCGCCGCCCACGGACCACCCCGCGCCGCTCGACCATCCCGCCGCCGCGGAGAACGAGCCGTCCGTCACCAGCTCGGACGCGGCCACGTTCGGCGCCCATTCATAGAGCCCGTCGCCGCGCGGACTGCCGAGAAGGTTCTGCCCCCACTGGTCGAAGGCCCAGGTGCGCGCATACAGCGCGTAGGACGACGCGCCGCCGCCGTAGCCGCCCGCGCCGTAGCCGCCGGTGCCGAAGCCGAGGCCGCCCAGGCCGTCGGCCTGCCCCGGCGCGAGATAGGTGGTGATGTCCACGCGCGCCGCCGTTGGACCGGCGCCGGAGGACGCCGTCTGCGCGGCGGTGAAGGTGAGCGAGCCCGCGCTTTCGACCGTCAGCACCGTGTAAACGCCGTCGAGGGTCACGCCGCCGACGGCCGGAACGGTCGCGTTCTCAAATTTGAACTTCTGATCGGCGACCAAGCCATGAGTCCAGCCTGTGACGGTGACAACCGCCGCGCCGCTCACCGTCGCGAAACTGATCGTCTGCCGCGCGTAGCCGGTCGCCGGCGTGAGATCCGTGACCGTGCCGTCCTGGTCCATCACATAGAGGCGCAGGTGCGTGCCGAGCGCGGCATAGGCGTTGCGGGCGTTGTCCTGCCAGGTGAACAGACCTCGGCACAGGCCGAGCAAGGCCGACGCGCTCGCCCGCTCCCATCCGTAAATCGTCTCTGGCAGCCCGTTCACAAACCTGATTTTATCGGCGTCGATATAATAGCCTTGCGCCTTGAGCGGCGAGTCGTCTTTCCACACGCCGGGCTCGAAGGTGATGGATGTCCAGGTCACATGCGCTCCATGATCTTGGTGGATTTGTGCTTCGCGATAACGATCCGGGTCGGCGATGACGCCTGACGAATTTCTGCATTCGATTTCCGAAGCCGAGCGCATCGCGCGCGTGAAACGCGGCCTGCCGGTCCATCACGTTCTCGACATGACGGAGTTCCCGTTCGCTTTTGCAGCGAGCACGTTCAAGCGCTTCGCCGCCGCGGCCGCGCAATGGGCGAAACAGGAACCGAACGATCCCGGCCCGCATTCCATCGATGCCTGGGCGCGCGTCCTGATGGGCGACTACGTCGGCGCCGATGAAGCGATAAAGCGGTTCCAGGCGCTCCGTCCCGCCGAACCCCTGACACGCATGCGCTTCGCCGAGGACGTGCCCGGCGATCCGCTCGCGTTGCCGCCCGTGGAAGGCACATGGCCGGCCGGCCCGGCCTTTTTCATCGGCTGCGACCTCGCCTATCTGCGGCAATACGGCCTGCCGCTGCTTCGCTCCATAGCCGCGCACGCCCGCGGAACTGCGGTGCACGTTCATGTCGTGGGAGAAGATCGTCCGGACTTGAGCGGACTGGATCTACAGCTGACACTCACGACGGAAGACCCGGCCGCAATTCTGCGCCGCGGCGTCGATGCGAAAACGTACTATCACGCCGTCCGGCTCGTACGTTTCACCGAAGCGCTGCGCCGCGGCGGCGGTCCCCTGGTGATGTCGGACGCGGACGCGCTGGTGACGGCCGATCCGCGCCCGATTCTCTCGCTGCCCGGCGATCTCGCGCTGCGCGTGCGGGCGGGGCGGATCGAGCCGTGGCATCACTTCAGCGCCTGCCTCATCCGCGGCACCGCGGCCGCGCTCCCATATTTCGAGGCCGCGGCCGGCATCACCCGCAAATTCCTGAACAACCCGTTCTGGGGCTTGGATCAATACGCTCTGTTCGCCGCCTATCTCAGAACCAAGCCCTCGCTCACATTATTCGGTCCCGACACCGCGGGCGTCGTCGATGACGCCCCCGGCGTCTTTTGGTTCACCGCCGGCGCGGCCAAAAAGAGCCTTGCAACCAGCGAAACGCCCTTCGCCACGTTGTACCGGCGTTATTCCGCGTGATAGGCGGGGCGGATGGACTCACTTTCCGCATAATGTGTGATCTGGCGCCATGACGGCGGCCGGAATTTGACGAACGGCAGCTTTACAGTTTCGGCGCCCAGGCCTGAATCTTAGCAAGGACGTCGGAGAGCGGCGGTTGGCCTCCCGCGCTACGATTCGAATCAAATCGGGAAAATTTTTATGAGTATGAAGAAACTCACGCGGCATGCACTTCTACTTCGGAATCAAGCTCCGAGAAGAAGCGCTTGGTCCCACCTTACCATACTCGTGCGCGAGGCGTTCCAATCGCCGGGTATCTTCCGTCACGGCTTTTTCCTTGACCCGTTCAAGAACCTGCTCTTGGTCTTCCGCCAAGCGATCCAAATTGTTCAGCAAGTCGACCATGAGGAATTCTCTGGTCACTTTCTTGGGAAAGCTGGGCTTCATACGAAAATCAAACCAACGTCCACCAAGATTGAAGCGACCATGACGTTTGTGATTGTAGACGACAGTTTCGTTATAGAGCTGCGTCACTCCTACACCCAAAGCGTTGCGACGCGCTTCTATGCTCTGGCGGGATCGTAACGGGCTCCATCGCGCGGCCTTTACAACGATGCCGTACTTCATGGGGCCCTCACGTAGAAGATAATAAGCGCATAGCCGTCGCCGCCAGCGCCTGACGCGGCGGTCTGACCATTGGTGAAGACGCACGCAGCCCCGCCGCCTGCGCCGCAGCGCCCGCGACCGGCCGTCGCATTGGCGGTTGATGCCGTCATAGCCGCGCCTCCGGCGGCGAACGGACCGCCATCGCCAGCCGTTGCAGCTACGCCCGCGCTATTGGAGTAGCAGCTACCGCCACCTCCTTTAAAGCCGCCGTGGCCGGCCACCGAAGCAACGCCGTCAGCTGAACCGCCGCCGCCAGCGCCATCGCCGCCGTCGCCAGCGTTCGCATCAGTCCCGCCCGTTCCACCCTTGCCATAGCCGGTCGAGAACAACAGCGGGGCCGCGCCGATAGCAATCTTTGACACCGTGCCGGAAAGACCGTCGCCCATAACGCTGGCTGTTCCTGCGCCAAGCCCACCGCCGCCAGGGCTTCCGGTGTTAGCTGTGGCGACAGCGCTTGCTCCGCCAAGCCCAGCGCCGCCGCTGGAACTTGCGCTGTTTGTGACTGCACCGGATGAGAATAGAGGACTCGCGCCGCCGCTTGTCCCGACATTCGCGGTTCCGTTGGCACCCGAGTTTTTACCGTTGCCCCAAGGACCACCAGGCGATCCGCCACCCGTCGCGCAGCCAACAGTGCTGGTTGTTGAAGCAGAAGCACCTACCCCGCCCTGCGCACCATCAACATCGCCTCCATCATTAACAGAACCAATTGCTCCAGCAATTGAAGCCGATGCGTTACCCGCAAACGCGGCTTGCCCCGCGCCGCCGCCCGGGGCCGTGAACGTGACGGCCCCATCGCTGGCAGTACTCGATGAGCCCGCATTTCCGTTGGTTGCGCCGCTAGACGTGGAAGCCGCAGCGCCGCCCGCGCCAACCACAACCGTTAAGCTGCTGGCCCCGGCCGTGGGCTTGCGAATACCATGCGCGTAAGACCCCGCCGCGCCACCGCTCGCCGTGATCTTGCTGGATGTATCGCCCTCAACAGCACCGCCAGACGCACCGCCGCCAATCAAATGGCACTCCCACGCGACACAATTATCAGGGATTGGGATGGTGTATGTGGCCGCGCCTACAAGCTCTATAGGCGGCTGCTGAACAAGCGGCAGCTTGGCCGCCTTGAGCGCCGCAAGGACGCCGCCAAAAATATCGATCATGCTACGCCACCGTGATGCGCTTGACGCCGGGTGCGCCGGTCACGACCAGCACGTTCGCCTGTGACGCGAAGGCGCCCAGGACCAGGCTGTTGCGAAGGCCCGGGATCGGAACCGCGACCGTCTCGCCGGCCGGGATGGTGCGCTTTACATGATCGTCGGGTGACGTTGTGCCGCCGCACTCGAACGTGATCGTCCGGTCCACGGTGTCCGAGTTGTAAACCTGCAACTCGCAGACATCCATATCCGTCGCCGAGGTTTGCGCGGTGTGGATGAGAGTCCCTGGTGTCGCCGTCGCCGCCACCTTGATGCCGCGCCCGTCCGTCGAGCCCGAGAGCGGACGAACGGTGATTATCGTTGTCGTCATATTCCGAACACTCCGCCAAGAAGGATTTGGTTTCCTTCGTCGAATTGAAATCCGATGTTCATGCTGTCGCCGTTGTCGGTCTTCACGAGCGAACCGCTGACAGTCAGGGCCTCGTAGAGGTAAGCGGGCGTTGCCGCGGCATCGATCTTCACGGTGCCTGGTGATCCCGGCACACCCGCGACGGCAATGGCCGCGTCCATCTGCGTCTTGTTGACCGCTTGCGTTCCGTTTGTCGCGGCGCTGACCCCGCTGATCTGGCCCGCGACCGTGAGCGCGCCGGCTATCGAGGTCGCGCCCGGAATGACCGTCGCCGCGGCGTTGTAGTAATCGACGCCATCGCAGTACAGCAGCGCCTTCGCGCCCGCCGCGATCGCCACGCCCGTGCCACCTGAGCATTTAATGGTGACGGCTACAGACGTGGAATTATCAACGCTGAGGAAGTTCTGATAGCTGGGGAAGGTCAGGGTCGCCGCCGCGCCGGGCGAACCCGTCAATTTCAGCCGCGCGGCGGCGCCCGTGTTTCCGGTCGCGTAATTTGTCCACGAAATCGTGGCGTCGCCGGCGACGGCCAGGGATTGATACCCCTTCGCCGCCTGTTCCAGCATGGCGAGGTCGGTATTGATATACCCGCCCCACAGATTGACGTTGCTGCCGACGCTCTGAATCCTGAGCTGCAGCACGGGTGATGGGCTGTCGGTCATGGAACTCCCTTGTCGCTGGAGGCTCGTCGCCGCCATTACGGTTTGGTAGTCTGATACACACTCTCAGGGAGGCGTCTCGTGCGGATTGGATATTTGATCGGCGTAATGACGGCACTCGTCCTAACCCTCGGTCCGGCGATAGCCGCGGAGTCCGAAGCCCTGCCCGACTGGTTCAAGCAGCGTCACGCCGAAGCATTGAAGGATGGACCAAGCGGGCTCGTCGACTTGGGGTGCACCCTCTTTGGCCAATATCGATACGACTACGCATTTCGCCTGATGCAGGAAGCCGCGGAAGCCGGTGACGATGCCGCGGCGCTGTATGCCTCGTCATATCTGCGGGCAGGGGTTGGGACGAAAAAGAATGAGGACGCCGCCGATCGCATCGTGATGAACCTTGTGGTCAAGATTCGCGAAAAGCGATCTGCGCGATTCCCGACGTTGGACGACGCCGCCTCTGCGATCTATTCGGAAAAATGCAGCCCGAACGATCTAGGCACCTGGGGTTCTCTCATTCAGCTCGAGAAAAACTGTCAGGCTGCGGGCTCCCCTAAGCCGAAGTGGTGCAGCTGATCGCCCGCTCGAGCTCCGGTTTCCACCGCGCGAGACCTTCTTCGTACTGCTGGATGTCGCTCTGCAAAACCGCCCGTTCATCCGCACTTTTCGCTGATGCCAGGGCGGTCTGCGCCTTTTCAAGCGAGCGTTCAAGACCTCGATATGTCTCGATGGCATTTTGAACGCGCTTCCAGTCGTCACAAAATGGATCCGATTCGACGTCGGTCGGCGGCGGACGCACCATGCTGGAATCGCCTGTGTATGGGGGCTTTATTGCCATTGACGGATCCGCGCTATTCCGAGGCTTCCGCAGCCTGTCAGGCTGCCATCCGGACTCCTTCACCGGCGTCAGTCCATCGTCCGGCACCAGCATCGAGAACACGTCTTCGGTATAAAACTGGTCCGTCGTGATCGGCTTTCCCGGCACGCCGTAACCCGAGGGGTCCGCCCAGTTCCAGCCGGGGCGTTTCATTGGTGCATATGCCATCTTGTCTACACTCCATATAGAGCTATCGCGGATGGGCCGAGACCGTGGTGGGGCGCCCTATGCGGTTCATCTTCAACTCACCACGTTGCGATCCGTGACGCGCCGCCAGTTCGCGCCGTCCGTGAAAGCCGGCACGGCGCCGCCGGTTTCGTCGCTCACGAAAATCATCGCCGAGCGCCCGTCGCGCGCGGCCGCGCTGAACCATTCGGCGGCGTCCGGAAGGTCGGCGGCGCGGTAGCTGGGCAGCGGCGCCGGCTGCTTGCCCAGCGCGCGCACCCAGGCGACGAGGTCGCGCATCATCGCGACGCCCCAGGGCGGCGCGATGACCGGCGGCGCCGGCGCCTTAAGCAAGGGCCACCTGCAGGTTCGGCTTCTGCGGCATCGCCGCCCAGCGGGTATTGCGGTCGTCGCCCATGAGCTGGGCCAGCTTGAGATCGTAGGTGGCCTTCCAGACGGCGAGGCGGGTATCGTTCTCGAGATACAGGCACAGCTCCATCATGGCCGCGCCGACGTAGATGTCGGGATGACCGGTCAGCAGCCAGTTGGTGTCGGCATCCTCCTCCAGCGCCGGCAGCGCCTGGGCATAGACCAGACGTGCTACATAAGTGCTGTCCGGCACGGGACGCAGGTAGGCCCTTCGCGCGCCGACGATGGTGTATTTCTCCGGCCGGCCCGTCGCCGCCGCGGCGTATTGACTCCAGAGCGTGGCGGGATCGGCGAACTCCAGCACGCGCAACGGATCGCCGGTCAGGAGAAACGTGCGCGCGCCGGCGAAGTCGGCGGGGAAGTCGAGATACTCCACTCCCGCCGCCGTGCTCAGCGTGGCATCCACCGTTTCCATGTTTTTATGGCTGCCGCGCGCGATCAGGTCGCGCTGGATCGTGGCGGTGGCGTTGGCCACGGCGCGCTTGATCATGCCTTCGATCGTCGTGCCTTCGAACACCGGCACATCGGCGGAAAGGTCGTCGCGGTTGGCGGTGTCGGCAATGGCGGCGCGGAGTTTAATATAGCTGTCGATGGCCATCAAATTTTCCCCGGAACGGTCTTGAACTTGCAGTAGTCGCGGTCGTTGACGATCTGCTTGAACTTCTTCACGTCGTAGCCGGCGCCGGGCTGAAAGCCGCAGCGCCGCATGATCTTGCGGTGCTCGACCGCCGGGATGCGGGTCGCCTGCACCAGATCCTTGCCGCGATAGCCGGTGAAGGCGTTCTGCTGCGCGGCGTTGAGCTCCAGCACGTCGTCCACGCGCTGCTCGTGCTTCACATGCATGAGGCCGTTCTCAAATCGAACGGTGGTGCGGATGCCCAGCACCGGGTTCCACTTCACGTAGAGGCCGGGGCCAATTTGGCGGAATGAGAGATCCAGCATGTGCGAGGTTTCCCCTCACCTGCCCTCTCCCCCGATTTGGGGGAGAGGGTGCGGCGAGATTTAGGCCAGCGCGAACAAGGCCGCGTGGGCCTTGGGCGCGTCGACTTGCAGGGTGTATTCGGCCAGCACCATGAACTTGGCGGCGTCGCCGGTTTTCGCGAGGTCCTGCGTGCCCATGGGCCGCAGGTAACACAGCTTGGCGTAGCGCGAATCCACCAGATAGGCGGTGTCGTCCTCGCCGTTGGCGGTGGCGGAGTCCGAGGCCATCTGCACGTTCGACATCACGTCGATCTGCCCGAAGTTGGACAGCCAGGTGTCCACCGCGCCGATCAGCGCCGCCGGCCGCACGCCGTTGAGGGTGTAGCGGATCTGCGCGGCGCCGCCCAGGGACGACTGCAGCGTGAGATTGCTGAACGCCGTTTTATTGCGGGGCGAGAGCATCAGCATGTCGGGCTTGCCGCCGTCGATATGCGCCTCCTGCACCGCGCCGTTGAGGATGGAAAGCGACAACGCCCGCGCCGTCGTGGCGGTGAGGTTCCACGCGTCGGCGCCGTTGCCGGTGGCCGCGGTGTACAGGTTCGAACCCGTGAAGTCCGTGTTCGTCACGTAAGCCGCGAGACCGGCGCATTCGCGGACGGTGGACGTGCCGCCCGCCGCATAGGCATTGTTGTCCAGCAGGATCACCTCCATGTCGCGGCGCAGTTCCACCGCCTTGAGCATCTTCTGATTGTCGAGCTCGTTGGCGATGCCGGCCACCTCCACTTCCTGGGCCGTGCCGGTGACGGATCCGACCTTGCGGCTGATGGCACAGTAGTTGAACAGGCGTTCGCGCGCCGTGGCCGTGGCGGCGTTCGGCGTGTCGTCGCCTTCCAGCTGGAAGTTGGTCTTGGACGCCGCCGCCAGGGGCTGCACCTGCCATTCGTGTTTGGTGGAGGCGGGTTTTGGACCATGACCGATATTGGAGATGAACGGGGTCTCCTGCGGATCGATGAGCGCAACGATGTCGGTCAGATCCTCGCGGATGCCGACCATCGCATAGGTATTCTGAGCATTCGTCTGAAGTGCCATGATGATGTCCTTACAAGAATGCCCGCCGGCCGGCGCCGCGCGCTTCGCGGCCCGGAGGCAGGGCGTGTGCGTTGAAGAAGAAGAAGAAGACGGAGTTCGCGTCTCGTCCTTAAGACCGCGCCGCCCGCTTGCCGGAAGCGTTCGCCTGAGGTTCAGGTTCGCTCGACGGTGCGCGCGGGGCGGTCAAGGGTGACGGGTTAGCTATCGAAAATCGCGACGGAACAATTGCCGGTTCATTCATGATTGCCGGGAGGTTGTCACGCGTATGTCTTCTCGAACTGATGCCCCGCGCCGCCACTGGCATCCATCAGTGCTTTGAAGCCTTTGATAAAATCAGACATCCCGTTGCTCCTCAGCCGAAGCCCAAACCGCCGCCCTTCGAACTCGAGCGGCCGTCGGTGTTCGTGGTCGCGTTCTGGGAAGCGTTCGATTGCGTGCCGAACAAGGGCGTGCCCGCGCCCAGCCAGGCGAGATTCTGCGACTGCCCGGCGCCGCCCGCGCCGATGAGGCTGTTGGCGAGGTCCGCGTTCATCTGGAAACCCTGCTGGCCCAGCGCGGCCTGGGCGCCGAGATTGCTCTCCAGCGCGCGGCGGGCGTTGTCGCGCATCTCGTAGCCGCGGTAGCCCGCGTCCACGTCGAACATCTCGCGCCGGTTCTGCATCTCGTTGTTGAACTGCTTCGCGGCGAGATCGTTCGACACATTGAACTGCTGCGCGCCGAGCTGCTGCCCGGCATTGAACTGGTCGGCGGCGAGCCGGTTGCCCGCGTTTGCCAGCGCGGCCTGCAAGCCGGCGGACTGGTTGGACTGATCGGCCGCCAGGCGCCGGTCGGCGTCCTGCATGCCGAGCGCGGCGGCGGTGTTGAAACCGCCGGCGCGCAGATCCGCCGCCAGCTTGCCGCGGCCCATGGCGGAATCGGATGCGAACCGGCCTTCCGCGACGCCGGTGCGCTTATTGCCGAAGGCGCCCGCGTTCCCGGCGCGCAGGGCCGCGCGCGCCTCGGCGGCGCCGCTGTCGTAGTCCGCCAGCGCGGCGTCGAGCACGTCCTTCATGTAGGGGTTCTGATACGCGCCCATGAGCTGCGCGCCGCGTTGCGCGGCGATGTCGCGCGCCGTCACGTCCGACGCGCCGATGTCCCGCGCGTTCACCGATCCCGCCGCCGCGTCCTCCAGCGGCCTGTAGGTTTCGGGATAGCGGCGCGCGAGCGTGGCGAGGGTGTTGGAGGAACGGTTGTCCGCCGCGTCCTTCCAGGAGGCCGCCGCGTCGCCGAGCTGCGCGCGGATTGCGCCGAGCCCGGCCGCATCGCCTGCTTGCAGCGAGGACGAGAGCCAATCGGCGCCCTGCCGCTGCGGAGCAGAAAGTCCGCCCGGCGAAAGCTGCGCCTGCATCGCCCGCCAGGCGTCCTCCCACCCTTCCGGCGCCAGCGGCCGGCTGGTGGACGCGTTCGTGCCCGTGACGCTTTGCAGGCTGGACTCGTTGTTCCGCCTGCCGTTCACACTGCCGCTCATGACTACAGATCCTTATACATGCAGATGCCCAGCTTCCGTCCGCCGGCCACGGCGCGCTGCCAGCCGTCGCGCACCGCCAGCAGCGTGGCCCGCTGGCAACCCATCTTGCGGCCGTAATTCTCGATTTCGGTTTGCAGGAGCAGGATGTCTTTGAGCCGCCCGCCGGCCAGGAACACGTTGATGACCTTCATGCGCGGATAGACCGCGAAATCGGTCACGATCCCTGACCCATTCCTGCGCCAGAGTTTGTAGCCGCCGGTCACGAGGCCGGTGAGGATGTCATCTTCCGTATGGGTGCCCTTGGTCTCGGCAATGGCCGCCAGCATGGCCTCGCGGCACAGCGCCCATTCCTGAACGATGTCGAAAATCATGGGTGACCTTGTTGTAATGAGAACCGAACCCGCTGCCGGCTAGGGCGGCGGCGGAAAACACGCTAGACTGGGTTCGATGAACCTCAGGTTGATCTCATGAACCGTCATGCGTTGATCGCGTTTGGAGCCGTGGTTCTTATTGCCCTCGGCGGCGCATATCTTCTGACTTCGATTGACCGGAACGCCGAGGAAACTGTCGGAGTCTCCGGAGCTTCGCATAACAAGGGGCCAGTCGTGCCTAGCGAACCGCCAGCACCGGATCTCGGAACGTCCGCGAAGTTCGATGCCCCGCCCCCCGTTGCGCGCGATTGGCCCGATACGTGGTTTCCAACAGCACCAGCCCGGCGGACCACAGAGCGATAGATATGGCTAGGTTTCTCCGTACTTAAATCTCTGCCTCGCGTTTATTGCCTTGGTCTGATCCGCAAGTTCCTTTTCCGCCTGGGAGAGCTGACCTCGCAAGTCAGCTATTTCGCTGTCGAAGGCATCTTGCTGTGACGGCAATCTCTTTGACTTTTCCTGTTCCAAACGCGCGATATTGCGACGCGCTTCACTGGTTGCGGACGATGGTTCCGCACACCGGAAAATGCCGGCGTCGCCTTCAAACGCCCTTCGTCTTGCGCTGCGCCTGCAGATAAGCCACGGCATCGCTGAGCGATCCCGTCGCTTTCAGCTTGCTGCGCGCGCTCTGCGCCGCCGTGTGGTGCGCGGCCTGGGCGCTGACCTTGGCGCCGGGACGCACCACGTTCGGCTTGTCGGCCACCATGCGCTCGATCCGCGCCTTGCCGGCCTGGAGCTCGTCGAACTTGCGGGCCTTGTCGAGGATGGCGACGGCATGAGGATCGTTCAGCGCTGCGGCCAGGAAATCGTCGCCGTAGCCATAGGACTTGGCGTAATTGATCGCGTCCGCGACACCCTTCTCGGCTTCGGCCGCCGAGGTCCAGTAATGCTGCGCGAGATGCCGGTCACGGTCCGCCTTGGCCGCGGCGAGATGTTCGTCGCGCTGTTCCCGCGCAAGGTCGCGCGCGGCGGACAGTTGCTGCATCCGGTCCACCTGCTGCGCGAAGCGCGCGAGACCGTTGACCGGATCCTCGGCCAGCAGCGCCTGAAGGCTCTTCGGCGAGTTCGCCTGGTGTTGAAGGCGGCCGAGCGCCTGGTCCAGCGCCATGATCTTCTGCGCGCGGATCGCCTCGATGGCGCGGCGCTCTTCGGCGAGGGCCTGGGTCTTGCGGGTGTGGTCGGCCTTCAGCATGAAGCCTTCGCGCACCTGATCGAGGCTGACACGCAAACCGTC
>JAYSFT010000030.1:0-9671 GCA_041913245.1 Rhodospirillaceae bacterium
ACCATCAAAAGAGCGCTGGCGTTGAGTTCCAATGCGCGCTTCACCACTTCGCGCGGATAGACCGGTGTGTGATCGACGGTGCCGCGCTGCTGGGCCTCGTCGGCGATGATCCTGTTTTTCCGGTCGAGGAAAATAATGCGGAACTGCTCGTTCGGTTCGTGGGCCATGCGCGCTTTGCAATAGTCGAGCACGTCGTTCCACGAGGAAATAACGTCGGCATTGCGCACGCGCGTTCGCAGGGCAAGCTGGATCGAGGCTTGCACCGCCTTCAGCATGGCGGCGGCGCTGCCCTTGATGCCTTTGATGTCCATCAAAGCGTCCGGACTTGCGGCGAGCACCTCGTCAAAGGAGCCGAACTTCGCGAGCAGCGCCTTGGCGATGGGCTTGGTATCCTTTTGCGGAATCACGCCGAACAGAAGGAGTTCGAGCACTTCGTAGTCGGGGAGATTTTCAGCGCCCGCGCTTAGGAAGCGCGCGCGCAGCCGGTCGCGGTGGCCGTGGTAGTGGGGCTCGGCTTGCGAGGCGGGTGCAAGACCGGGGAGTTCAGCGGCGCTTGCCGCGTCCTCCAATCCTTTGCGTCCCTGCCCCATAAGCCTCCGCGAAAAAATCCGCCTGCCGGCCAATCCACATATTTCCGGACCCCGTCCGAGAATATGGACGAACCCTAGAATAGGTCGTTTTGCGAAAAGCTTCTTCCAAAAAGATGCGCCGGCGCGCGCCGGCCTGTAAGCTGCCCCCATGCGCCAACGCCACTTTGGACATACGGGCCGCGAGACCGCCGTCGTCGGCCAGGGGACCTGGCAGATCGATCATGGCAATCGCGGTTCAGCCGTCGCGGCCTTGCGCCGCGGCCTCGACGCCGGGATGACGCACGTCGATACGGCCGAGATGTACGGCGATGCCGAACTGATCGTCGCCGAGGCTCTCAAAGGCCGCCGTGATGAAGTCTTCCTGGTTTCGAAAGTGCTTCCGAGCAATGCGTCGCGCGCGGGCGTCATCAGCGCCTGTGAACGTTCTTTGAAACGTCTCGCGACGGACAGGCTCGATTGCTACCTTCTGCACTGGCGGGGACGCGTTCCACTGGAAGAGACCATCGCCGGTTTCGAAGACCTGGTACGCGGCGGGAAGATCCTGTCCTGGGGCGTCAGTAATTTCGCCGAGGACGATCTGGACGAGGCGCTCGCCATTTCCGGGCCGGGGCGCATTACCTGCAACCAGGTGCTCTATCACCTGGAAGAACGCGCCATCGAACACGCCGTGCTGCCGTGGTGCGAAAAGCACGGCGTGGCGCTGGTGGGCTACAGCCCGTTCGGCAGCGGTGCGTTCCCGGAAAAGACTTCATCCGGCGGACAGGCGTTGGCCAAGGTTGCCGCCAAGCACAATGCGACATCGCGCCAGATCGCGCTGGCCTGGCTCGCGCGCCGTACCTTTGCGATTCCCAAGACGTCTTCGCCCGTACATGCGGCTGAAAACGCCGCCGCAGGCGATATCACGCTGACATCTGAAGAGATCGCGCAGATCGACGCCGCGTTTCCGCGCGGCCGCAAGCCGAACGGCCTCCCTATGATTTAATGGGGGCGATCATCTAAGCGTAGGGCGGCGCGTCCCAGCCCCGGGGCGAGAGCGTGAAAATCTCAACGCCCGTCTCCGTGACCGCCACCGTATGCTCGAACTGCGCGGACAGCGACCCGTCGCGGGTGATCGCTGTCCAGCCGTCCGCGAGGATGCGGGCTTCGGGCCCGCCGATGTTGAGCATCGGCTCGACGGTGAAGAACATGCCGGGTTCGAGACGAAGGTCCGTGCCCGGCGCGCCGTAATGAAGAACTTGCGGCACAGTGTGCATGGTGCGGCCAATGCCGTGCCCGGCGAAGTCGCGCACGATGGAATAGCCGCGCGCTTCCGCAAAAGACTGGATGGCGTGCCCGACATCGCCCAGGGTCGCGCCGGGCTTCACCGCGCGAATGCCGCGCATCATGGCCTCATGGGTCGCCTTGACCAGATCGCGCGCGAGGCGGCCGACGTCGCCGACAAGGAACATGCGGCTGGAATCGCCGAACCAGCCCTCAACGATCGGCGTGACATCGATATTGATGATATCGCCGTCCTTCAACGCCAGATCGCCCGGCACGCCGTGGCAGATCACATGATTGACGGACGTGCAGACGGACTTCGGATAGCCGTGGAAGCCGAGCGGACCCGGAACGGCGCCGTGCGCGAGGTGATAGTCGTGACACAGGCGGTCGATCTCGCCGGTGGTGATGCCCGGTTTTACGAACGGCGTGATGTAATCGAGGATCTCGGCCGTGAAACGCCCGGCCCTGCGCATGGCCGCGAACGCCTCCGCGCCATGAATGACGGGCTGTTGGGGCTTCTTGAGCACGTTGGGCCGCGCCCCCTATGCGGCGTAGGGCGGGCAGGTATAGCCCTTGGGCGAGAGCGTGAAGATCTCGACGCCGGTTTCGGTGACGCCGACCATATGTTCGAACTGGGCCGACAGGGACTTGTCGCGCGTGACCGCGGTCCAGCCGTCCTCGAGGATCTTGGTGTCGTAGCGGCCGGCGTTGATCATGGGCTCGACGGTGAACACCATGCCGGGCTCAAGCACCATGCCGGTGCCGGGTTCGCCGAAGTGCATGACGTTGGGCGCTTGGTGAAACACACGGCCGATGCCATGACCGCAGAAGTCACGCACCACGGAGAAGCGGTTTGATTCAGCATATGATTGAATGGCGTACCCGACATCGCCGAGAGTCGCGCCCGGCTTGATGGCCTGGATGCCGCGCATCATCGCTTCGTAAGTCACTTCAACAAGGCGCCGCGCTTTGATCTTCACGTCGCCGACGTAAAACATGCGGCTGGAATCCCCGAACCATCCATCGAGGATGGGCGAGACGTCGATGTTCACGATGTCGCCGTCACGCAGCACCTTGTCGCCGGGAATGCCGTGACAGACCACATGATTGATCGAGGTGCAGACGGATTTGGGATAGCCACGATAGTTCAACGGGCCCGGGATGGCGCCGTGCCTCACATGGAAGTCGTGGCACAGCGTGTTGATCTCGTCCGTGGTCACGCCCGGCTTCACGAAGTCGGAGATGTAGTCGAGTAGTTCGGCCGTGAGGCGTCCCGAACGGCGCAGGGCCGCGAAGGCCTCCGGACCGTGAATCTCGACATCCTTGGGGCGTCTGATCGCTGCTTCTCTCATGGCACTTTCTAACTGCACGCCTCGAATAACCTTATTTATGGCGCTAGACCGGTAAATCCAAGGTCACCGGCCGGGCGATGGTTATACCACCCGGGGTAATGTCACAACTATAGCCGACGGCTTCGACCCCGGCCGCCAGGGCCGCCTTGAGGCCTTTTTCGTATGCCGGATCAATGTCTCCCGCGACTCGGAAGTTCGCGCAGTCGGTGCGCTGGACCAGATAGAACATGACCGCCCGGGCGCCATTTTTGACCATATCGGCCATTTCCACCAAATGCTTGGCGCCCCGCTCGGTGACGGAATCGGGAAATTCGGCCATGTGTGCGGCGGTCAAGCCCCGGCGCATGGTTACATTTTTGACCTCCACGAAGCAGGGTGCCCGCCCCGGGGATTCCAGCAGGATGTCGATGCGGGAGTTCCTGCCGTACTTCTGCTCCCGCTTGAGGCTTTCGTAGCCGGCCAGTTCCTTGATCTCGCCGGCCGCGACGGCTTCCGCAACGATGCGGTTCGGGTGACCGGTGTTGATGCCCACCATGGCGCCGTTCACCTCGATCAACTCCCAGGTGTAGCGCAGTTTGCGCGCGGGATCGGCGGCGGGTGAAACCCACACCTTCGCGCCGGGTTCTTTCACCGACAGCATGGAGCCGGAGTTGGCGCAGTGCGCGACGATCACTTCCCCCGACGGCAGGCGCACATCGGCGAAGAAGCGCTTATAGCGCTGGACGAGGATGCCCTCGATGAGCGGCGCGTGGAATTTCATGTGGCTTTCGGCGGAAGAGGTACGGCGTCGGGGAGGGAAATTTCGGTCGCCTTCAAGGCGTCCGCGAGGCGTGACGCCGCGCTGCCCGGACGCAACGGCTTTTGCTGCGACACATGCGGCGCCCAGGCCGTCATGGTGACGATCTGGAAGCTCGCGACGATACGTCCGCGTCGATCGGAGAATCTTTCGGCGTAAAGCGCGGCGGCGCGCAGGAGTACGTCCCGGCGCGTCGGTACGCGGCGGCGCTCAAGCACGGCGTTGGTCTCACCCATGGCGCGCAGATCGGCCATCAGCTTGAACATATCGCTGTAAGTGACGGTCACCGTTTCGGCATCGACGACGGGAAGCGCGAAGCCGGCACGCGTCAGAAGGTTCCCGGCGTCGCGCACATCGGTGAAGGGTGAAACGCGCGGCGCCGTGCCGCCGGCGATCTCGATTTCGGCGTCGATGAGGACGTTACGCAGTTCTTTCAGGGTTTCGGCGCCGAAGAGCGCGGCAAGCAGAAGGCCGTCGGGCTTCAATGCATGACGGATCTGCGAAAGGGCTCCCGGCAGATCGTTGACCCAGTGCAGCGACAGGTTGCTCAGAAGAAGGTCGAGGGATCGCGGGGCAAAAGGCAAGGCCTCTTCGTCGGCGCAGACGCCCGGCCGGCCGTTCGACTGCGCGGCCGTTCTTACCATGGCCGGGGAAAAGTCCGCTTGAAACAGCGCGCCGATCTTCGGCGAGGCCCTGAGTTCGTCGCCGAGCGCGCCGGTATGGCAGCCGAGATCGAGCGCCGTTGCAAAGGAGCGCGTGACGTCGAGAAGCCGGTCGGCCAGGCGCGCGGCGCTTTCGCGGATCAGAAAATCGGCGCCGGCAAAGCCGGGCGCGGCGCGTTCGCGCCGCCGCCGCACAAGTTTTCGATCGAAGACCTGCATGCTGTCAGTCATGGGGCGTTTTATGGCACTTTATATAGGGGCGAGAAAGCCGGAGGGTGAATGGGGCTTCTAACCAGCTTTGCGGAGACGAGTCGCGCGGCCGGGCGGCTGCTGCTCAATGCCGTGTTGCCGCCTCAATGCCTGGCCTGCAACGCCGTAGTCGATACGCCCGGCCATCTGTGCGGGGCCTGTTTCGGGAATTTCACCTTCATCACGCCGCCGCATTGCGGGATCTGCGGCTTGCCTCTGGAGCAGACGATCACCGACGACTTGATCTGCGGCGCCTGCGTCGCCGAGCGTCCGGTTTACGGACAGGCGCGGGCCGTCTTCATCTATGACAAACACAGCCGGCCCCTGGTGCTGAAGCTGAAACACGGTGACCGAACGGACATGGCCGTGCATCTCGCGAGGTGGCTGCTGCGTTCTGGGCGCGAAGTGCTCGAGACCGCCGACGTGCTGGTGCCGGTGCCGCTCCACCGGTGGCGCCTTTTGATGCGCACGTACAATCAGTCGGCGCTGCTCGCGCACGCGGCGGGCAAGCTTTCCGGAAAAACGGTTGTCGCCGACGTGCTCATCCGCACGAAGTCGACGCCGCCGCAAGGCGGGCTCTCGCGCGCGGACCGCCGGCGCAACGTCGCGAAAGCGTTCGGCGTGCGGCGGCCCGCACGGATCGAGGGAAAACGCGTTCTGTTGATCGACGACGTGCTCACCAGCGGCGCGACGGCGAATGCCTGCGCGCTGACGCTGATACAGGCCGGCGCGGCGGGCGTGGATGTCTTGGCGCTTGCGCGTGTTCCAAATCCCGCGGACGCGCTCTAACGCAGGAGCGATCCGCACGCCCGTTGGCGAAGCTCGATCTCCGGTTCCGAAAGATCGGGCGTAATCCGGCAAATCGCCTCGCAGTCCGCCTTGGTGCGTTTGGTTCCGCTCCACGGGATGAATATCCGCGGCAGCGGATTGGAATTCAGCGCGAGGAACGGCGCGAGGCGCTTGAACGCCGCGACCAGGTATTCAAGCGACAGCGTTTCGAGATCGGCGATGGCGGCGTGCGCCGGTACGGAGAACCATTCCGCGGCGACAATGGGGCCGGCATCGACCTTCTCGGTCATCTCGTGGACCGTGACGCCGTAGTGCTGCGCTTTTTCGTAGATCGCAAAGACGGATGGATATCTCCCGGGCCGGTTCGGCGGGCCGGGGTGGAAATTGTAGGAAGGGCCGGGCATCGCCTTCAAAAGGCTCCCAGGAACGATCACCGGCGAGCAGAAGGAGAGAAGCCGCGTCGCGGAAAGGTCTTCCTCGCCCAGCCGCGCCAGCGCCGCCTTGTCCGAAATCAGCGCGATGGCCAGATCCGGGTTGTGCGCCGTGAGGATCTTCCCAAGAACGGCGCCCTCGGGGGGCTGGGTCAAAAGAACGATACGTGTGATTGTCAAAGCCGCCCGCCGTCCCCATCTAGGTATAGTATCGTTTCCCCGCGCTTCAGGACCGGATCCCGTGCCCCAGGTTGAAATCTATACCTCGCCCTATTGCGGTTATTGTAGCCGCGCCAAGGCGCTTTTGAGCAAAAAAGGCGTATCGTTTGAAGAAATTGATGTGGCCGACGGCGGCGCCAAGCGGGCCGAGATGGTCGCGCGCGCGGGCGGCCGGAGCACGGTGCCGCAGATCTTCATCGGCGGGACACATGTCGGCGGATGTGACGACCTCTACGCACTTGATGCTGCGGGCGGGCTCGATCCCATGCTAAAACCGGGGTCATGACAAACCCGACCAAATTCAAAGCCGCCTGCATCCAGGTCAACGCGACCAACGACATGGCGGCGAACATCGCCGTGGCCGGCAAACTGACCCGCGACGCGGTGGCCGACGGCGCGAACTTCGTGCTGATGCCCGAGAACGTCGCCATGATGGAGTGGGGCAGGGACAATATCACCGCGAAGGCGATGCCGGAGTCCGAACACCCGGCGCTGCAGGCCTTCCGCGGCCTCGCGCAGGACCTGCGCACCTGGCTCCACTGCGGTAGCCTCTCGGTGAAGTTGCCCGACGGCAAAATCGCCAACCGCACCTATGTCGTCACACCCGAGGGCAACATCGCGGCGAAGTACGACAAGATTCACATGTTCGATGTCGATCTCGGCAACGGCGAGACGTACGTCGAGAGCGCGACGTTCAGCGCCGGCCGTCAGGCCGTGATGGTTGATCTGCCGTGGGGCCGCCTCGGTCTTTCCATCTGCTACGATCTGCGCTTCGCCCATCTGTACCGTCATCTCGCTCAAGCCGGCGCGCAGTTCCTGACCATACCGGCTGCGTTCACGCAGCGTACGGGCGAGGCTCATTGGCATGTCCTGCAACGCGCCCGCGCCATCGAAACCGGATGTTTCGTGTTCTCACCCGCGCAGACGGGCACGCACGCGGGCGGCCGTCAGACCTACGGTCACGCCCTGATCATCAATCCTTGGGGCGAAGTGCTGGCCGATGCCGGGACCGACCCTGGCTTCATCTCCGCGGTGATCGATCCGGCGGAAGTCGCCAGCGCGCGCGGCCGCGTGCCGGCGATTTCGCGCGACACGTCCTTCGCTCCGGCCATTGCACCGGCGGCCGCGGCGCAATGATCCTCTACGATTTGAATTGTGAGCGCGAACACCGCTTTGAATCGTGGTTTCGCAACAGCAATGTTGTGGAAAAGCTGATCAAGGCGGGCGAAGTGACCTGTCCGACCTGCGGCAGCAAGAAGGTTCAGAAGGCGCCGATGGCGCCGCGCATCGCGAAATCCGACGACGTCTCACAGGCCGCGTCCGCCGAGCAGCAGGAATTGGAAGCGGCGATGGATAAGGCGAACGCCGCGCTGAAGGAACTGCGCGATGTGATCGAGAAGAACTTCGAACATGTGGGCGACAAGTTCCCCGACGAAGCGCGCCGTATCCACTACGGTGAATCGAAGGTGCGCGGCATCTACGGGAACGCCTCGAAGGAAGATGCCAAAAAGCTTCTCGACGAGGGCATCGAGGTTTACGCGATTCCAGGAAAGCGGAAAACGAACGCCTAGGGTGTGTTGAAGCCATGTCGAATCGTCAACACGCCCTGGTTTCTTGTTTGGTCGCACGTTCTACGGCGAACCGCGCCAGCGAAAGCCGGCACCTAAAAGAGGCGCGCCTCCGCGCGCAGCCCTTCGCCGGAACGTGCTCTAATCTCCGGCCGGCGGGTTCGCCGCGAGGGCGGGAACGGCGTGCGCACACCGGCGGCAGAATGCCGCGTCGGGCTCATGGCCGACGGCGCCGCATCCCGGACAGGTTCGCGCATCGCGGCCATGGCGGGCGGAACTGAAAAGTTCGGCGGCATAGATGCCGGTCGGAACGGCGATGATGCCATATCCGATGAGGATCAGGACGGACGTGATGAACCGGCCGAGCGAGCTGACCGGCGAAATGTCTCCGTATCCCACGGTTCCGACGGTCACCACCGCCCAATACATCGCCATCGGGATGCTGGTGAATCCGCTTTGTGGACCTTCCACCAGGTACATCAGCGCCCCGAAAACCGTGACGACGGTCACGATGGTCAATAGGAAGACGAGGATCTTCCGCCCGCTGCGCGTCAGGGCGGCGATCAGGACGCCGCTCTCCTCGACATACCTGTTCATGTGAAGAATCTTGAAGATGCGCAGCACCCGCAGGACCCGCAGCACGATCATGAATTGGGCGCCCGGAACGAACAGTCCGATGTAGGACGGCAACACCGCCATGACGTCGATGATGCCGTAGAAGCTGGTGGCGTAGCGCAACGGCGCCTTCACGATCGAGAGCCGCAGCAAATATTCAGCAGTGAAAACGAACGTGAAAACCCACTCCAGGGCATAGAGCAGCTCGCCGTGAGCGGCGTGGATGGCGGCCACCGAATCCAACATGGCGACAAGCACGCTGAGCCCGATCGCTGCAATCAGCGAGATGTCGAAGGCTTTGCCCGCGAAGGTGTCGTGCCGGAAGACGACGCGCCAGCATCTTTCACGCAGGGATGGAGGATTGGAAACGAGAGTGGGGTGATGCATCATTTTATTGTGACCCCGTTGGGGGTGGAGTGCGCCGTCACGCCGGCTTCGCAGCGTACGCCATGTAGTTGACGGCGAGATCGTCCGTGACTTCCCAGCGATCCAGAAAAACATTGTAGCCGATGCCGGACAGCGTGCCGACGTGAAGGCCGTTGGCGCGCAACGCGCGGGCCATCTCGCTGGGCCGCACGAACTTGCGCCAGTCGTGCGTGCCGGCCGGCACCCAGCGCAGCACATATTCCGCGCCGATTTTGCCGAGCGCCAAGGATTTCATGGTGCGGTTCAAGGTCGCGGCGATGAGCGCGCCGCCGGGTTTCAGACGTGACGCCGTCGCGCGCCAGAAAGCGGCGACATCGGCGACATGCTCGATGACCTCGAGCGCCAGCACGACATCGTAAGCCGTTTCGGAAAGGTCCTCCGGCATGGCGGCGCGGTAGTCGACGCTAAGCCCCATGCGCTCGGCGTGGACGCGCGCGGTGCCGATATTCTCCTCGGACGCGTCGATCGCGGTCACGGAGAAGCCCAGGCGCGCCATCGGCTCGGCGATCAGTCCGCCCCCGCAGCCGATGTCGAGCAGGGTAAGGCCCGCGAAGGGCCGCTCGGCCTCCGGGTCGCGGCCGAAGTGAGCCAGGAGCCGGTCCCGGATGAAGACGAGGCGGGCCGGGTTGAATTTATGGAGCGGCCGGAAGGCGCCGGCGGGGTCCCACCAGGTGTCGGCCAGGGCCGAGAACTTCGCGACTTCTTCCGCCG
>JAYSFT010000030.1:9771-23185 GCA_041913245.1 Rhodospirillaceae bacterium
GCGAATAACAGTTTAGAGAATTTAGAGAATGGCGCGGATTGTTCAGAAATTCGGCGGGACCTCGGTCGGTGACGTCGCCCGCATCAAAAATGTGGCAAAGCGCGTGAAGGCCGAGGTCGAGCGCGGCAATCAGGTGGCCGTGGTGGTCTCGGCCATGTCCGGCGTGACCAACCAATTGGTCGCCTATTGCAATGAAATTTCGCCGATGCATGACCAGCGGGAATATGACGCGGTCGTCTCCACCGGTGAGCAGGTGACCACGGGCCTGCTGGCGATCGCGTTGCAAGAGCTTGGAATGAAAGCCCGTTCCTGGACCGGCTGGCAGATTCCCATCGGGACCGACGACGCCCACAGCAAGGCGCGTATCGAATCCATCGACGGCGAGGGCCTGATCCGCTGCATGGAAGCCGGGGAAATCGCGGTCATCGCGGGATTCCAGGGCATTACGGGCGATAATCGTATCAGCACGCTGGGCCGCGGCGGCTCGGATACCACGGCCGTGGCGGTGGCGGCGGCTGTCAAGGCGGACCGCTGCGATATCTATACCGACGTGGACGGCGTCTATACGACCGATCCGCGGATCGTTGCGACCGCGCGCAAGCTGGATAAAATCACCTACGAGGAGATGCTGGAAAGCGCATCCCTCGGCGCCAAGGTGCTTCAGACGCGCTCGGTGGAAATGGCGATGAAACATCGCGTGCGGGTGCAAGTGCTGTCGAGCTTCAGCGACGCCCCGGGGACTTTGGTTTGTGACGAGGACGAGATCTTGGAAAAAGAACTGGTAAGCGGCATCACCTACAGCCGCGACGAAGCGAAGGTGACGCTGGTCGGCGTGCAGGATCAGCCGGGGGTGGCCGCGTCCATCTTCGGACCGCTCGCGGACGCGAACATCAACGTCGACATGATCGTGCAGAACACGAGCCGTGAAGGCACGACGGACCTGACCTTCACCACCAGCCGCGGCGAACTCGACCGCGCCCTGAAGGTGATCAAGGAAAACATGAAGGTCCCGTACGCCTCGATCGTCACGGACAAGTCGGTTGTGAAGGTGTCGGTGATCGGCGTCGGCATGCGCAGCCATGCCGGTGTCGCGCAGACGATGTTCAAGGCCCTCGCGGACCGCAAGATCAACATCCACATCATCTCGACCAGCGAGATCAAGGTGAGCGTGCTGATCAGCGAGGAGTATACCGAGCTGGCCCTGCGGGCGCTGCACACCGCCTACGGCCTCGACGCGGCCTAAAAAAGACAGGATCTGGAATGTCGGACGCGGTCGCAAAAGAAGCCCATTCCCAGACCGCGCCGCACCCGGCCGCGGAGGTAAGCCCGCGTCTGGCCGCGCTGTGGAAGCGCGGCACGGATTTCCTCGAGTGCCCGATCGCGATCATGTGCGGCGCCATGTCGTGGGTGTCCGAGCGGCACCTAGTGGCGGCGATCTCCAACGCCGGCGGTTTCGGCGTCATCGCCTGCGGGGCCATGACCCCGGCGCTGCTCGACGCCGAGATCAAGGCGACCCAAGCCCTCACCAAAAAGCCTTTCGGCGTGAATCTCATTACCATGCATCCGCAGCTCATGGAGCTGGTGGACGTCTGCGCGGCCAACAAGGTCAGTCATGTGGTGTTCGCCGCTGGTCTTTCGCCCGGCGAAGCCATGAAGAAAGCCAAGACCTTCGCCAAGGTGGTGTGCTTCGCGCCGGCGGCGGCTTTCGCCAAGCGCCTCATCAGGAGCGGCGCCGACGCCATCGTGGTGGAGGGCTCCGAAGCAGGCGGCCACATCGGGCCGGTTTCGACCTCGGTGCTGGCGCAGGAAATCCTGCCCGTCGTGCGCGACGTGCCGGTGTTCGTCGCCGGCGGGATCGCGCGCGGTGAAGCCGTCGCCTCGTTCCTGGAAATGGGCGCATCGGGCGTGCAGATGGGCACGCGTTTTGTCTGCGCCACCGAAAGCATCGCGCATCCGAACTTCAAGCAGGCCTTCATCAAGGCGGCCGCGCGCGAAGCCATGCCGTCCGTGCAGCTCGACAAGCGCTTTCCGGTCATTCCGGTCCGTGCGCTCGTCAACAAGGCCAGCGAAGCCTTCATGGAAAAGCAGCGTGAAGTGCTGGGGAAATTCGAACGCGGCGAGCTCGATCAAACGGCCGCGCAGCTTGAAATCGAGCATTATTGGGCCGGCGCCCTGCGCCGCGCCGTGATCGAGGGCGATGTCGAAAACGGCTCGCTGATGGCCGGCCAGAGCGTCGGCATGGTGACCCGTGAAGAGCCGGTGGCGTCGATCATGTCCGAGATCATTGCCCAGGCGAACGCGGCGCTCGCGGAGCGCCGCGCGCCATGAGCGGTTTCAGCGCCGCTGACCTGCGGCGCATGTTGTCGCGCCTGCGCGACGTCATGGCCGGCATCGGCGCCGTCCAGGAACGTCTCGATAAGGTCGTGGCGCTCATCGCGAACGACCTCAGGGCCGACGTCTGCTCCTGTTATGTCATGCGCGCCGGCGAAGTGCTGGAGCTGTTCGCGACCTTCGGTCTGTCCCAAAAAGCCGTTCACTTGACGCGTCTGCGCGTCGGTGAAGGTCTCGTCGGCGAGATCGCCGCGCATGCGCGGCCGCTTGCATTGGCGGATGCGTGGTCGCATCCGCAATTCGTGTACCGGCCTGAAACGGGCGAAGATTTCTTCCGCTCGCTGATGGGCGTGCCGATGATCCAGGCCGGCCGCGTGATCGGCGTGCTGGTGGTGCAGACGCGCGAAGAGCGCCCGTTCAACGATTGGGAGGTCGAAACCCTCGAAACCGTCGCGATGGTCATCGCCGAATTGATGGCGGCGACCCAGATCGTGCGGCGCGAGGAGTTGTTCCAGGCCGAAGGCAACGCGCTGCTTCATGTCCGTCTGACGGGCGTGTCGCTTCATCCGGGCGTCGGGATCGGTGTCGCGGTGATGCACAAGCCGCACATTCGAATCGGCAGACTGGTCAGCGACGACCCGATGGTGGAAGAGCAGCGCCTTCAGACCGCGCTCGATACCTTGCGCACCGAAGTCGATGCCCTGATCGACAGCACGCACGGCGATGATTTCGCGGATGGATATAGGGACATTCTCGAAGTTTACCGCATGTTCGCCGACGACCGCGGCTGGATCAGCCGCATCTCGGAGGTTATCGCCTCGGGCCTGACGGCCGAAGCGGCGGTACAGAAGGTGCACGACGACACGCGCGTGCGCATGATGCAGGTGAACGACCCGATTCTGCGCGAACGCCTGCAGGATCTCGATGATCTCGCCAACCGTTTGCTGAGCATTCTCGCCGGCGGCGGGATGCGCGCCGAACTGCCCGACAACGCCATTCTCGTTTGCCGCGCCATTGGGCCGACGGAGCTGCTCGACTACGACCGTCGCAAGCTGAAGGGGCTGGTGATGGAAGAGGGCTCGCCGACGATGCACGCGGCCGTCGTGGCCAAGGCCCTCGATCTTCCTGTCGTCGCCCAGGTGCAGGGCGCGCTCAACCGTATCGACGCTTTTGACCAGGTCGTGCTGGATGCGAACGCAGGGCAGGTGGTTCTGCGGCCTTCGGAAGAAGTGGTGGATCTGTATACCGCCGCCGTCGACGCGCGCACCAAGCAGAAGGCTGCTTATGCCGCGATCCGCGACCTGCCGGCGGTGACGCGCGACGGCGTGAAGGTGACGTTGAATCTCAATGCCGGCTTCCTTCTCGACATGCATGGCCTCACGGAAACCAACGCCGACGGCATCGGGCTGTACCGCACCGAGATGCCGTTCCTGGCCTTGCCGCAACTCCCCGATGTGAAGACGCAGGAAACGCTTTACAAGCAGGTGTTGGACGGTGCCGGCGGACGTCCCGTGACCTTCCGTACCCTGGATGTCGGCGGCGATAAGATCGCGGCCTCGTCGGGTCAGGCGCCGGAAGACAATCCCGCGATGGGGTGGCGATCGATCCGCCTGACGCTCGACCGGCCGTCATTGCTTCGTCAGCAGATCCGCGCGTTGATCAAGGCGACGGCCGGCCGGCATCTGCGCGTGATGTTTCCGATGATCGCGACGGTCTCGGAATTCCGGGCCGCGCGAACGATCTTCAACATGGAGCTGGACCGCCACTACAAACAGGGCGGGCGGGCGCCCCTGTCCGTGAAAGTCGGCACGATGCTGGAGGTGCCGTCGTTGTTGTGGCAGCTCGACAGCCTCGTGAAGTACACGGACTTCGTCTCCATCGGAACCAACGATCTGATGCAATTTATCTTCGCGGCCGACCGCGGCAACACGCGGTTGGCCAACCGCTACGACACGCTGTCGCCCGCGGTGCTCAACATGCTCGCGAGCGTGATCGCGCGCTGCAAGGCGGGCAATATCGAGCTTTCCGTGTGCGGGGAAATGGCCGGCTCGCCGCTCGATGCGCTGACCCTGATCGCGCTCGGGTTCAGGAACCTGTCGATGTCCGCCGCCGGCATCGGCCCGGTGCGCGCGGCGGTCCGCAGCGCAGTGCTGGCCGATCTGGAGCCATTTGTGCAAAGCCGCCTGACATCGCCGGAAACGTCCTTACGCGAAAGTTTACGCGCTTTCGCGCGCGATCGCGGGCTGGCGGTTTAGCCCCGCGTAAAAGGCAAGACTTCCCATTCGGGGTCTGGGCCGATAACATTTGGCATAGCGTGCGAAATAAGGTTCCCCATAGAGCGGGACGAATCAAGGCGCGCAAGCTGGGGGATATGACGATCTCAAACGAGAGCGCTCGCGAAGGTTCGAGCAGACCGTTCATGGGATTCGGGGCGAAAAACACGCCGCCGGAAAACCATGTCCCTGCCGGCCCGACGGAACTGGGTAAGCTGTTGTGCGCGACGCGTATGCGCCTCGGCAAGGACCTGCAGCGCATCGCCGACATCCTGCACATTCGCTACAACTATCTCGTGGCGATAGAAGACGGCCGTTACGAAGATCTTCCGGGTCAGGCTTATGCCATCGGTTTTGTCCGTGCCTATGCCGACCACCTCGGCCTCGACGGCGACGAGATCGTACGCCGCTACAAGGAGGAGAGTGCGGGCGTCAAACACAGGTCGGCTTTCGAGTTCCAGATGCCGACATCGGATTCGGCGCTGCCGTCCGGAACGTTGCTTCTGATTGCGGTCGTTGCCGGCATGCTGATCTATGGCGTGTGGTATTCCATCGCCGGATCCGACCGGAGCGCCGTCGAACTCATTCAGGAAGTGCCCGACCGTTTGGCGTCGATTGCCGACCCTAATACGATCGAAGCCGCGCTGCCGGTGACCGCCACCGTGGCAGGAGCGGACGTTTCCGACGGCGCCGACCTCGCGCCGGCGCCCGACGCATCGCTGACCGGAATGGATGCGGCGCCCGGCGGCGAATCCGCCGTTGCCGCCCTCTCGCCGTCTCCGGCCACGACCGCTCCACCCGAGGCGGTGCAGCCGCCGTTGACCGATGTGATCGAACTGCGCGCCAAGGCGGACGTGTGGGTCACTTTGCGCGACGCCAAAGCGATCGAACGCACGCAATTCCTGCGTAAGGACGAGGTGCTGCGTCTGCCCGAGCAGGGGGTCACCACGCTCGTGACCGCCAACGCGAACGATCTCGAGATCCTGGTCAACGGAAAGACCATGCCCCCCTTGGACGCTGGGCTCTTCGCCCGCGGCGTCGCGCTGGATCCGCAGAAATTGAAGACCTCCTCGGCCGCGTCGGTTGTCGCAGCACCAGCCAAACCCGCGGCTCCCACGGTTGCACCCGTTTCGGCCCCCTCCGCCGGGACACCGCCCGCGCCGGCGAACCCGTCCGCCGCCAAGCCGGAAGCGGCCCCGCCCTCGACCTCGGCGGCGCCCGCGAGTCCGCCCACGGCGGCTCCTGCCCCGGTCCCCGCGAAGCCCGCGGCCTCAACGCCTTCAATCAATTAAATAATTGCCCGCCGCTTGCCGCTTTGGAGGCGGGCGGATTTGCGGTATAAGCCGCTCACCGGGGGCAACTTGCTCCTTAAAGTGAGTGTCATGAGCCTACGTCCGTACCGCGATATCCACCGCCGGAAGTCCCGCCAGATCCACGTCGGCAAAGTGGCGGTGGGCGGCGGCGCGCCGATCAGCGTGCAGACCATGACCAACACGCTGACCCACGACGTCGACGCAACCGTGGCGCAAGTCCGCGCGGCCGAAGCGGCGGGAGCCGACATCGTGCGTATCTCGTGCCCCGACGAAGAGTCGACCGCGGCGCTGAAGCACATCGTCAAGCAGGTGTCGGTGCCCATCGTGGCCGACATCCATTTTCACTATAAGCGCGCCATCGAGGCCGCCCAGGCGGGCGCGGCGTGCCTGCGCATCAATCCGGGCAACATCGGTTCCGCCGCGCGCGTGAAGGACGTCGTACAGGCGGCGAAGGATCACGGCTGCTCGATGCGCATCGGCGTCAACGCCGGCAGCCTCGAAAAGCATCTTCTGGAGCGTTACGGCGAGCCGTGCCCGGATGCGATGGTCGAAAGCGCACTTGAGCACGCCAAGATCCTTGAAGACAACGACTTCCGCGAATTCAAGATCAGCGTGAAAGCGTCCGACGTGTTCCTTGCCGTCGCGGCTTACAACGCGCTGGCCGAAGCTTGCGATTATCCGTTGCACCTCGGCATCACCGAGGCGGGCGGCCTGCGCTCCGGCACGGTGAAGTCGTCCATCGGTATCGGTTCCCTGCTGTGGGCCGGCATCGGCGATACGATCCGCGTCTCCCTGTCCGCCGATCCGGTGGAAGAAGTGCGCGTCGGCTTCGACATGCTGAAGTCGCTCGACCTGCGTCACAGGGGCGTGCGCATCGTTTCATGCCCGAGCTGCGCGCGTCAGGGTTTCAATGTCATCAAAACGGTAGAGATCCTCGAGCAGCGTCTGGCTCACATTGCCCAGCCTGTCTCGCTGTCGATCATCGGCTGCGTGGTGAACGGCCCCGGCGAAGCGCGCGAGACCGACATCGGCCTCACGGGCGGCGGCAATGGCAGCCACAAGATGTATATCGGCGGTCTCGCCGACCATAACATCGACGACGAGGGCAAGATCGAGCACATCGTGAAGCTCGTCGAGAAGAAGGCCGCCGAGATGGAAGCCGCCAAGACCTCCGTCGCCAAGACCGCCGCCGGCGAGCATAAGCCGCACGCCGCCGAGTAGCGGGCCTTCCGGCCCAGTTGCTCGTTTTTCATCATCATTGGAAAACCATCGTGTCTCATCTCCAATCCGTCCGCGGCACCCATGATCTGATGTTCGATGACGTCCTGCGTCATCGTCATGTGGAGGAGCGCGCTTTCGAGCTGGCGAAGCGCTATGGATTTAGCGAAATCGCGACGCCGGTATTTGAATTCACCGAGGTGTTCACGCGCACGCTGGGCGGCACCTCCGATATCGTCACGAAGGAAATGTATACCTTCGAGACCAAGGGCGGGGAGCGCATCACCTTGCGCCCGGAAGGCACCGCGGGCGTCGCGCGCGCCTTTATCGAGGGCGGGCTCGCGCAGCAAACGCCGTTGAAATTCTTCTATCGCGGCCCGATGTTCCGCCATGAACGCCCGCAGAAGGGGCGCCAGCGCCAGTTCCACCAGATCGGCATCGAGCTTCTCGGCGTTCCCGGACCGCAGGCGGACGTGGAATCGATCGCCCTCGGCCATCACATTCTGACCGAGTTGGGTCTTTCCGGCACGATCACGCTCGAGCTGAACTCATTGGGCGATCCGGAAAGTCGTGCCGCCTATCGCGACGTGCTGGTAAATTACCTCACGGCGCGCAAAGACAAGCTGTCGGCGGAAAGCGTCGATCGCCTGGAGCGCAATCCCATGCGCATCCTGGATTCCAAGGACCCCGGCGACCGCGCCGCCGTGGCGGAAGCGCCGCTTTTGTCGGAATACCTGAACGAAACCTCGCGCGCGTTCTTCGAGAAGGTCAAAGCGGGTCTCGACGCGCTCCGCATCACCTACAAGATCAATCCCGCCCTGGTGCGCGGGCTCGACTACTACTGCCATACCGCCTTCGAATTCACGACCGACGCTCTTGGAGCTCAAGGCACCGTGATGGGCGGGGGCCGGTATGACGGCCTCATCGGCCAGATGGGCGGCCCCGCCACGCCGGGCGTCGGCTGGGCGGCCGGGATCGAGCGCCTGTCGATGCTGCTGAAGGAAACGCCGGCCGCGCCCCGCCCGATCGCGTTCATTCCGGTGAGCGAGGCCGAGGAGGCCGCGGTGCAGGCTCTGGCGGCGCGTTTGCGCAAGGCCGGGTTCATCGTCGATGTCGGCTACAGCGGCAACATGAAGAAACGTATGAACCGGGCCGATAAGATCAAGGCGGTTGCCGCGGTGATCGTCGGCGGCGACGAAGCCCGCGACGGCAATGCCACCGTGCGCAACCTGACGACGGGGGAGCAAACGACTGTTCCCCAGAACAACCTAGAGGCGGCGCTGGCCGCGTTCAGACAATGAGTTTTGATGAGAATCTGAGCCGGCTGCTCGGCCGTTACGACGAACTTCAGGCGTTGATGATCAACGCGACCGGTCAGAAATTCGCCCAGCTTTCGAAGGAATTTTCCGACATCGGACCGGTGGTCGAGGAAATCCAGGCGCTGCGCCGCCTGCAAAAGGAATTCGAAGACGCGAAAGCCCTGGTCGAGAGCGGCGACCCCGACATGAAGGAAATGGCGGAGGAAGAGTTCCACCGCCTGAAACCCTTGGTCGCGGAGCAGGAGCAGAAAGTCCAGATCGCGCTGATTCCCAAAGATGAAGCGGACGCGAAAAACGCCATTCTCGAAGTGCGCGCCGGAACCGGCGGAGAGGAAGCCGCCCTGTTCGCGGCCGAGCTTTTCCGCATGTATGAGCGTTACGCCGGCCAAAAAGGCTGGAAATTCCAGATCGTAGATCTCAACGAAACCGGCCTCGGGGGCTTCAAGGAAGCCATTGCCAACGTCACCGGCCGCAACGTGTTCGCGCGCCTCAAGTTCGAATCGGGCGTGCACCGCGTGCAGCGCGTGCCGGAAACCGAAGGCAGCGGGCGCGTCCACACGTCCGCCGCAACGGTCGCGGTGATGCCCGAAGCCGAAGAAGTCGACATCGAAATCAATCCCGACGATCTGCGGATCGAGACCATGCGCTCGCAGGGCGCCGGCGGTCAGCACGTCAATAAGACCGAGAGCGCGGTGCGCATCACGCATATTCCGACGGGCTTCTTCGTGAAGTGCCAGGAAGAAAAATCGCAGCACAAGAACCGCGACCGCGCCATGAGCATCCTGCGCGCGCGTTTGTATGATGTGAAGCGCCAGGCGGTGGACGCCGCGCGTGCCGCCGACCGCAAGAGCAAGGTCGGCAGCGGCGACCGTTCGGAGCGCATCCGCACCTACAACTTCCCGCAAGGCCGCGTCACCGATCACCGCATCAACCTGACGCTCTACAATATCCATGAGGTCATGGAAGGCGGCGGGCTTGATGGTTTGGTGGACGCGCTGACGGCCGAGGATCAGGCCGAGCGCCTCGCCGCGCTCAACTGAAGATAATGGCGCGCGACTGGACCATCGGCGGCGCCGTCAACGACCTCACCAAGGAGTTCACCGACGCGGGGCTGGATACCCCGCGTCTGGATGCGCGCATCCTGGTCGGCCATGCCGCGAAGTTGGAGCCGTCGCTGCTGTTCGCGCACGCGGATCAGGCCTTGTCGGGCGAAGGCGCGGATGCCGTGCGCGCCCTCGCCGCCCGGCGCCTGAAACACGAGCCGGTCTCGCGTATCCTCGGGCACCGCGAGTTTTGGGGTCTCGATTTCAAACTGAATGCGGCGACGCTCGATCCGCGTCCCGATACGGAGACCTTGGTGTCCGCGGCGCTGGCCCTGAAAGCCCGGTATCCCGGCCCGCGCCGTATTCTGGATCTCGGAACGGGCAGCGGCTGCATCCTTGTCGCGATCCTGAGCGCCTGGCGCGAGGCCACGGGCCTTGGAATCGATCGTGCGCCGAAGGCCGTGGAAGGCGCCGCGGAGAACGCGGTGCGGCTGGGCTTGGCGGAGCGGGCGTCCTTCCGTGAAGGCAACTGGTGTGACGGTCTGGCGGAGCGGTTCGATGTGATCGTCAGCAACCCGCCGTACATCGCGCTGACGGAAGCCGCCACGCTGGCGCCGGACGTCGCGGCTTTCGATCCGCACCTCGCGCTCTTTGGGGGCGAGGATGGGCTCGAAGCCTACCGGGCACTGATTCCGGCCGCTAAAGGGTGTCTCGAACCTGGCGGACGAGTCCTTCTGGAGATCGGCGCAACGCAGGCGGAGGCTGTGGAAAACTTGCTGGTGGAGGCTGGATTCTCCCCCGAATCGCGGGTTTCGGACCTGGCCGGCAAAACCCGGGTCCTGGTGGCCTGCTCTGGCTGATTTTTGTGGAAATCTAACCTTCTAGAGTCACAAAAGGCTTGGACAACGCCCTCCGGGACACTAGATTTAACCACGGAGAGCGAAATTCCCATGGCCCCAAGGGGCGAGGCCTCAGCGGTTGAGGCGCTGTGAATTTCGCAAAGAGGCGGCAGATATGCCGCTGCGTGCCACCCCCAAAAAAAGCCGTGCTGTCGTGGCTGTTCGCCGCGCCAAACGTTGAGGGCGGACGTCTCAAGTGGGCTTTTTCCTGGGTCTTTAACCAATTGAATGAATATAAGCAGAATCACATGAAGGGACGTCAGCGCGGACGTAACGGCGGCGGCGGCGGTGGTAAACCGCGTCCCCCGGGTCGCAATCCTAATTTCGACGGCGGCGGCAATAACCGGCCGCGGGGCAACGCCCAGCAGCTGATGGAAAAGTATCTGGCCCTGGCGCGCGACGCTTCGTCCGCGGGCGACCGTGTGCTGGCCGAGAACTACTTTCAACATGCCGACCACTATTACCGGGTACTGAACGCGCGCTTCGAACAGCAGCAGAACAACGGTCAGCGCCGGTTCGAGGGCCAAGGCGGCCAGCATCATAACTACGACAATCGTCAAGGCGGCTACGGGCCCTACGACGATCAGCAGCCGCAGCACGGTCCGGGCGGCGGTTATCCGCAGCACCAGCAGCCGCAACAGCCTCAGCCTCAGCCTCAGCAGCAACACCACACTCCAGCTCCGGAGCCGGAACCCCAGCAGGCTCACGACGCAGAAATCGCTTTGCCGCCGGGGATCCTGGGCAACGCACCGCTTGAAGGCGGATCGGAGGCGCAGGACGCCGGAGGCCCGCAGGAAAGCGGCGAGCAGCCGCGCGAGCGGGGAGGCCGTGATCGCGGCCGTCGCCGCCGTGGCCGGGGCGACCGCCCATTCGCGACCGCCGCGGGCGAATAGCCAGGGCCGGCCGGGCTATTGCCCGGCCGCGCCGCCTCTCTAAGTATCCGAAACCGATGGAATAAGCCGCTCCGCACCTCTTGCGCGGGTGCGGAGCGTTCCCACATTACTCCAGAATGGCCTGATCTTGATCAAGGTTGGGCGGCTGAGACTGGTGCTTGATTCCCAAGCCGCTTTACAGCGGGCGGGCCGGGGCGCGCCGACAGAGGAATGTGGACTATGGATCTTGAGAAATTCACCGATCGCGCCAAAGGCTTTCTGCAGGCCGCGCAAACCATCGCCCTGCGTGAGAACCACCAGCAGATCACGCCAGAACACCTGTTGAAGGCGCTGCTCGACGACAAGGAAGGGTTGGCGTCACAGCTCGTCGCCGGCGCCGGCGGCGACGCGGCGCGCGCTCAGCGCGAAACAGAAGCCGAGGTGCGTAAGCTGCCGAAGGTCGAGGGCCGCGGCGCGCAGATGTACATGGCGCAGGACCTGACGCGAATCCTCGATCAGGCCGAACAGGCCGCCGAAAAGGCGGGCGATTCATATGTCACGGCCGAATACCTGCTGCTCGCGCTCGCGCTGAGCAAGGCGGCGGCGGGACGAATCCTCAAAGATGCGAATGCGACGCCCACGGGACTGGTCAAGGCGATCGGAGACCTGCGCAAGGGCCGCAAAGCCGACAGCGCGAGCGCCGAGGACCAGTATGAAGCCCTGAAGAAATACGCGCGCGACCTCACGGACGCGGCGCGCGAGGGCAAACTCGACCCGGTGATCGGCCGCGATGAAGAAATCCGCCGCACGGTGCAGGTGCTGTCGCGGCGTACGAAGAACAATCCGGTCCTGATCGGCGAGCCAGGCGTGGGTAAGACCGCCATCGTCGAAGGTTTGGCGCTGCGAATCGTCAACGGCGACGTGCCCGAAAGCCTGAAGGACAAGAAATTGCTCGCCCTCGACATGGGCTCGCTTATCGCCGGCGCGAAATTCCGCGGGGAGTTCGAGGAACGTTTGAAGGCCGTGCTGAACGAAGTGAGCGCGGCGGCGGGCCAGATCGTCCTTTTCATCGATGAAATGCATACGCTGGTCGGCGCGGGTAAAGCGGAAGGGGCGATGGATGCGTCGAATCTGCTGAAGCCGGCTCTCGCGCGCGGCGAGCTTCATTGCGTGGGCGCGACGACTCTCAACGAATACCGTAAACATGTGGAAAAAGACGCCGCGCTCGCGCGCCGGTTCCAGCCCGTGTTCGTCAGCGAGCCGACGGTTGAGGATTCGATTTCGATTCTGCGCGGCATCAAGGAGAAATACGAGCTGCATCACGGCGTGCGAATCGCCGACAGTTCGCTTGTCGCCGCCGCCACGCTCTCGAATCGCTACATCACGGACCGTTTCCTGCCGGACAAGGCCATCGACCTGATGGATGAAGCGGCGAGCAGGCTGCGCATGCAGGTCGATTCGAAGCCCGAAGAACTCGATGAACTCGACCGGCGAATCGTGCAGCTCAAGATCGAGCGCGAAGCGCTGAAAAAAGAGAAGGACGAGGCCTCAAGAGACCGTCTCGCGAAGCTCGAGGACGAACTCCACGATCTCGAATCGGAAGCGGCGGATCTTACGCAGCGCTGGCAGGCCGAAAAAGCCAAGCTCGCGAGTTCGACCAAAGTGAAGGAAGAGCTGGAGCAGGCGCGCCAGGAGCTGGATCAGGCGCTGCGCCGGAGCGAATACGAACGCGCCGGACGTCTTCAGCATGAGGTGATTCCGCATCTGGAATCCCAATTGAAGGCCGCCGAAACGCAAAGCGCGGGCGGCATGGTCACGGAGGAAGTGCTGCCCGAGCACATCGCGCAGGTGGTCTCGCGCTGGACCGGCATTCCCGTGGACAAGATGCTGGAAGGTGAACGCGAGAAGCTGCTTCACATGGAAGATCAGCTTGGAAAACGCGTCGTGGGGCAGAAGGAAGCGATCGAGGCCGTCTCGAACGCGGTGCGCCGCGCGCGCGCGGGTCTCCAGGACCCGAATCGTCCCATGGGCTCGTTCCTTTTCCTGGGGCCGACCGGCGTCGGCAAGACCGAATTGACCAAGGCGCTCGCCTCGTTCCTGTTCGACGACGAGCACGCGATGGTGCGAATCGACATGTCGGAGTTCA
>JAYSFT010000031.1:0-2784 GCA_041913245.1 Rhodospirillaceae bacterium
CCGCCCGAACCCCATCTGCCGTCCGGCTGGCGGACGATGGAGTTCGACGAGCTCGACAGCACCAATGCCGCCCTGAAGCGCATCACCGAGCAGGGCGGCGAGGTCGCCGAAGGCCTGCTGGTGTGGGCCAAAAGCCAGACCGGCGGCCGCGGCCGTTCGGGCCGCGCCTGGCAAAGCCCGCCCGGCAACGTCTACGCCTCCTTCCTGGTCAAGGCGCCTGACGCCGTGCGCCACGCGCCCGAGATCGGTTTCGTCGCCGCCCTGGCCGTGCGCGACGCCATCCTCGACCTCCCGCGCCACAATACCGCCCCGCCGGCCGTGGCCTTCAAGTGGCCCAACGACGTGCTCATCGAGGGCCGGAAGGTCTGCGGCATGCTCCCGGAGCTCGCCACCGACCCCGATGGCCGCTCGTGGATCGTGCTCGGCATCGGCATCAATCTCATCCCGGTCGACGTGCCGGACGCGCTCTATCCGGTCGGCGCGCTCGCCGACTCCCGCATCGACACCAGGCCGGCCCACGTCCTCACCATGCTGGGGCGCAGCCTTTCGGCCTGGCTCGACACCTGGCGCATCGACGGCTTCGGCGCCATCCGCGAGGCCTGGCGCGCCTACGGGCCGCGGCCGGGCACGCCTTTGTCCGTGCGCCTGCCCGAAGGACCCGTGAGCGGGACCTTCGCCGGCCTCGACGACGACGGCGCGCTTTTGCTCGAGACTCCGGCGGGCCGCCGCAAGCTTGTTGTCGGCGACGTCATGTTTGGAGAAGCCTGATGCTGCTGGCCATCGACTGCGGCAATACCAATGTCGTTTTCGCGGTCTATGACGGCGCGGCGCTGCTCGGCCAGTGGCGCGCCGCCACCAAGACCGACCGCACCTCCGACGAATACGGCATCTGGCTCACGCAGCTCATCGAGCGCGACGGCATCAAACTCACCGCCATTCGCCACGCCATCGTCGCCTCGGTGGTGCCGGGCAAGAATTTCGATCTCAAGCGCCTGTGCCAGAAGTATTTCGACATCGAACCCAAGTTCATCGGCGACGCGGACGTCGACCTCGGCCCCGCGCCGAAGGTCGACAACCCCAAGGAAGTCGGCGCCGACCGCGTCATCAACGCCGTCGCGGCCCACGCCACCTACGGCGGCCCCTTGATCGTCATCGACTTCGGCACCGCGACCACCTTCGATGTCGTGGACGCCTCCGGCGCCTATTGCGGCGGCTGCATCTCGCCCGGCATCAATCTCTCCATGGAAGCGCTGCACATGGCCACGGCGCTCCTGCCGCGTCTCCAGGTGCGCAATCCCGGCCGGGCGCCCGTCGTCGGCACCAACACCGTCGCGCAGATGAACTCGGGCATCTTCTGGGGCTATATCGGCCTCATCGAGGGCCTGATCGCGCGCATCCAGGCCGAACGCGGCGGCAATCTCAAGGTTGTCGCCACCGGCGGCCTTGCGCCCCTGTTCGCCGAAGCCACCAAGGTCATCGAACACATCGACCCCGACCTCACCCTGCGCGGCCTCGTCGCCGTGCACAAACGAAACTCATGACCAAACCCGCGCTCCACACCACCGCCAATTTCCCCGACGGCCTCGACAAGGGGTTCTGGTTTATCCCGCTCGGCGGCGCCGGCGAGATCGGCATGAACCTGAACCTGTTCGGTTGTGACGGGCGTTGGCTCATGGTCGATCTCGGCGTCACGTTCGGCGACGAGTCCATTCCCGGCCTCGACGTGGTGATGCCCGATCCCAGCTTCATCGCCGAACGCCGCGAGAAGCTGGAAGGCCTCATCGTCACCCACGCCCACGAGGACCATGTCGGCGCGGTCGCCTACCTGTGGCCGCGGCTGCGCTGCCCGGTCTACACCACGCCGTTCTGCGCGGCCTTCCTCGAATACAAATTGAAGGAAGCCGGCCTCGAGAACGAAGTTCCGGTGCATGTGATCCCGCTCGGCGGCCAGGCCAGCCTCGGCCCGTTCACCGTCGATTTCATCACCCTCACGCACTCGGTCCCCGAGCCCAACGCGCTCGCGGTGCGCACCAGGTACGGCACCATCTTCCACACCGGCGACTGGAAATTCGATCCCGATCCCATCATCGGCGAGGTCACCGACTTCGACGCCCTGCGCAAGCTGGGCGAGGAGAACGTGCTCGCGCTCATCGGCGATTCCACCAACGTGTTCACCGAGGGCGAGGCGGGGTCCGAGCGCGAGGTGAAGGACAGCCTCACCGGCCTGTTCGGCCGCTATACGGGCCGCATCGTCGTCGGCTGCTTCGCCTCCAACGTCGCGCGCCTGGACTCCATCGCCCGCGCCGCCGCCGCCAACGACCGCCATGTTTCGCTGATCGGCGCGTCCCTGTGGCGCATCCTCGAAACCGCGCGCCGCACCGGTTATCTCGCGCCCGACCTTCGCTTCCTGAAGGCCGAGGACGCCGCCCACCTGCCGCGCGACAAGGTCGTGTACATTTGTACGGGAAGTCAGGGCGAGGGGCGCGCCGCGCTCATGCGCATCGCCTACGGCTATCATCCCGAGTTGAGCTTGCAGGAAGGCGACGTCGCCATCTTCTCCTCGCGCGCCATTCCCGGCAACGAGAAGGCCATCGCCAAGGTGCAGAACCAGCTCGCCAAGATCGGCGTCGGCGTGGTCACCACCCGCGATCATTTCATCCATGTCTCCGGCCACCCCGCGCGCGACGAATTGCGGCGCATGTATCAGATGGTCCGCCCGCGCATCGCCATCCCCGTGCACGGCGAAGCCATGCATATCCGCGAGCACGCCGCGCTCGCCGCCGA
>JAYSFT010000031.1:2884-23038 GCA_041913245.1 Rhodospirillaceae bacterium
TCCCCGTGCACGGCGAAGCCATGCATATCCGCGAGCACGCCGCGCTCGCCGCCGAGTGCCAGGTGCCGCAGACGCTTCAAGTGGAGAACGGCTCGGCGGTGAAGTTCACCGGCGGCAAGGCGGAGATCAAAGGCACGGTCTGGTCGGGGCGCATGGCCTGGGAAGACAACGAACTCATCCCGTTCTCCAGCCCCATGCTGCGCGACAAGAAGCGCATGTTCTACGACGGCAGCGTCGTGGCTTCGGTTGTCCTTGACGACAGCGGCGTCGTCCTGGCCGATCCGCAGGTCTCCGTGCTCGGCATGTCCGATCCGCTCGAAGACGCCGACCGGGATTGGGCCTGGGTGATCCAGAACGCCGTCGACAAGCTCCCGAAAAAAGCCCGGCGCGACGACGACGTCATCGAGGAGAATGTCCGCCAGGCCGTGCGCAAGGTCTTCGCGCCCATGCGTAAGCCGGTCGTGAAGGTCCATATCAGCCGGGTCTGACGGCAAGCCCCTGGTATTTCGGCATATTCCTCTCGGTTGCGCTTTCACCTAAGATCGACCAAGTAAGAAAAAGCAGCAAATTCAGAGGACGTGCATGATCGGACGCCTGAACCATGTCGCCATCGCGGTGCCGGATCTCGCCGCCGCCACGGCCACCTACCGCGATACCTTGGGCGCCAAGGTCTCCGCGCCCCAGGACCTGCCCGATCACGGCGTCACCGTCGTTTTCGTTGAACTGCCCAACACCAAGATCGAGCTTCTGCACCCGCTCGGCGACAACTCGCCGATCAGGAAGTTCCTCGATGCCAATCCCGCCGGCGGCATCCATCATGTCTCCTACGAAGTCGACGACATCCACGCCGCGCGCGACAAACTGAAAGCCTCCGGCAAACGTGTGCTCGGCGACGGCGAACCCAGGATCGGGGCCCACGGCACGCCCGTCCTGTTCCTGCATCCCAAGGACTTCGCCGGCGCCCTGGTCGAGATCGAGGAAGTGAAGCGCTAAAAGACCCAGTTTCCTCCTACTGCAAAGGGGAGGCGGGGTGGGGGTCGTTTGTCGTTTTCCGGTTTCGGCCGGCCGCCATCTCAGTAGAACTACTTAGGCGTATCCCACAGGTTTTAGCGCCCCCCGTTCAGGCCTACGCTCGCCCCATCGACGCAAGTCCGGCGGGGAAAAGATGCACCAGGCCACATCCGAATTTCAGCAGCGGTTTCAGGCGCAGAAGGTGGTGCACCACTTTCCGAGCCCCGACCGGATCAAGGTGCGCGCCGGGGAGCCGATTTTCGCCGACGGCGACTCAGCCGAGTATTTTTACAAACTCGTCAGCGGCTGCGTGCGGCTCGTCAAATTGGCCGCCAACGGCCATCGCCAGATCTGCGATTTCTATCTGGCCGGAGACCTGATCGGCTTCTCCAACAACGAAGAGCATGCCTTTTCCGCCGAGACGGTCGAGGAGTGCGTTCTGCTGCGTTACCGTCGCTGCGAGGCGGACCGCCTGATGAAGGCCGATCCCGCCTTTGCCTGCGACTTGCAGGCGTTGACCGCGCGGGGACTGAACAGCGCCTACGCGCACATGGTGCGCCTCTGCCACCGCTCGGCGCGCGACCGCCTGTCGTGGTTCCTGCTCGACATGGCGGACCGGTCCGAGAAAGGCTGGATCAAGCTGCCGATGTCCCGCGTGGACATCGCCGATTACCTGGGGCTCGCCCATGAAACGGTCAGCCGGATGTTCACGCAGCTCAAGAAGGACGGAGTCATCGTCGAACGCAAACTCAACCACATCAGGATCGTCAATCGCGATGCGCTTGAGGAAGAACTGGTCGCGGCTTGAGAAAAACGAGAGTGAAGTCGTCATGACGCGTGCGTACGAGACCGGAATGAGAGTGACCTACGACCTCAAGAGCAAGCGGGTCATCGTCGGCTTTCGCGGGCGCATCGTGGTGCTGCCGGACTTTGCCGAGAACGAAGCGGCGGCGATCGCGGCCGGCGAGGCGTATTGCCGCGCCCACGGCTGGATCCCGTCGGAGATGAAGAAGAGCGAGCGCACGCTGCGGACGGCGTGGTGAGCGGAACATTAACGGCGTTGCAGCAAAGGAGATCGTCATGTCGGACGGTGAAATGCTTTATCTGACTTTGGTTCTGGGTGTGTTTTCGTGCTTCATCGTGGCCATGGTCTACGGGATCGTTTCAAGCGCGCAAGCGCGTAAGATGCGCGCGGGGTCTGAAGCCGCGCGTATGTCGGCGGAGTCCCAGCTCCCCAGGCGCACGCTGCCAAAAGCAGCGTAGAGGGACGCCGCCGTCTCGCACCGGCGCTCCGAGCCCCCTCTCGGCGCCGGTGTTTTCCTCCAGCCGCCGGGCTATGCAATTCAAGCCCTTTAGAATTCGCCGGTCCTGTGGGAAAATTGCCCGACGGCCGGGGCTGGAGAGCGATGGGGTTGAATGGTCGATAGGGCGGATTCCGCGCAAGATTCGTTGCGCGCGCGCGAAGCGTGGCTGCGCTGCATTCTTGAAACCGTCGCCGATGCGATCATCGTGACCGACGGCGACGGCGCCATCCAGTCTTTCAGTTCCGCGGCCGAGCGCCAGTTCGGCTATGGGCAGGATGAAGTGCTTGGGCGCAATGTCTCCTTGCTCATGCCGGAGCCGTACCGCGAGCGGCACGACGGCTATATGCAGCGTTATCACACCACCGGCGAGCGCAGGATCATCGGCATCGGCCGCGAGGTCCTCGGCCAGCGCAAGAACGGCTCGATCTTCCCTATGTATTTGTCGGTCGGCGAAGGCAACCTTGACGGCGCGCGTCTCTACGTCGGCATCATCCACGACCTGACCCGTCAACAGGCGACCGAGCGGCGCCTGCGGGAGTTGCAGGAGGAATTGCTTCAGGTCTCGCGCATGAGCGGCATGGGCCAGATGGCCTCTTCCCTGGCGCATGAGCTCAACCAGCCGCTGACGGCGATCACCAGCCTTCTCCAGGCCGCGCGCCGCATGTTGGCCAGCGCCGACCCGACGGCGCCGGGCCGCGCGCGGGACACCGTGGAGAAGGCCAGCCAGCAGGTGTTGCGCGCCGGCGAGATCATACGCCGCCTGCGCGAATTCACCGCCCGCGGTGAAATCGAGAAGTCCGTGGTGGCTGTCGATCAGATGATCGACGAGGCCGTCGCGCTGGCGCGGGCCAGCAACAGGTTCGGCGCCGCGCGGGTCTCCACCGACATCGCCGGCGCCGGGGCGGTCCTGGCCGACAAGATCCAGGTCCAGCAGGTCCTTCTCAACCTCATCCGCAATGCGCTGGAATCGATGGAAGGCCTGGCGCGGCAGGTGCTGACGATCCGCGCGGCCGTGAAGGACGATTTTGTCGAGATCGCCGTCGAGGATGTCGGGCACGGCATCGCGCCCGAGATGAAGGCGCGCCTGTTCGAACCGTTCATCACCACGAAGGACAGAGGGATGGGCGTGGGCCTTGCCATTTGCCGCACGATCGTGGAATCCCATGGCGGCCGGTTGGTGGCGGACGACAATCCGGGCGGCGGGGCGATCTTTCGCCTGACGTTGCCGCGCGTGACGGAGGAGGGGGCGAGCGAGCATGCGTGACAAGACGGTTCATCTCATCGATGACGACGAAGGCGTGCGCGAGGCGCTGACCGTTCTGCTGACCGAGGCCGGGTATGCCGTCCGCTCCTACAAGTCGGGCCTCGACTTCCTGGCGACCTTCGACCCCGCGGCACAAGGCTGCATCGTCAGCGACATCCGCATGCCGGGCCTCGATGGGCTTGAGCTTCAGCAGCGGCTGCTCACCCTCAATATCACCCTGCCTCTCATCTTCATCACCGGCCACGGCGACATACAGATGGCGGTGCAGGCCATCCGCGGCGGCGCGAGCGACTTCATCGAAAAGCCGTTCGACGAAGCGCTTCTGATCGGGGCGCTCGAACGCGAATTCGATCAGACGGTTCATCCTGTTCAGCAGGAAGAGCGCGACGAAACGCAGCGCAAGCTCGCCGGACTGACGCCGCGCGAGCGCCAGGTGCTCGATTGCATGGTGGACGGCAAGCCGAACAAGGTCACGGCGCACGAGCTTGGGCTCAGCATTCGCACGGTCGAAACCCACCGCGCCCACGTCATGCAGAAAATGGACGTGAGCAGCCTGTCCGAACTGGTGCGCCAGGTGATCGCGGTTCGTTAAGTTTCCGCGGCTTGCAGGCGGATGTCGGCTTGACCCAGGCGGCGGTAAAGGGCGCGGCGTTCGGCGAGGGGCCACCAGTCGAACAGGAAGATCTCCATCGGCTTCCAGTTCGCGACCCAGCCCAGGATGACCAGGCCCTCCTGCAGGAACCGCGCCGCGTCCGTGGGCGGGGCCCACATCTGTAAAAGCCTCTGCAACGTCAGGCAGAGGCCAAGCATGAGCAGCCCGATCAGCAACGACCGGCGTCCAACCCTGAACAGTTGCTTCAAGTCCGAACCGATCACCTCGCCGCGGTAGCGGAAGTAGCGCCGGATGGCCTCCGGGACGTCGGCGACGGCCGCGCCGCCGTGCGCTTCGCGCGGCAGGTGGATGACGATCGCGGGCGGGGTCTTGTCCTTGAGTTCCCTGGCCCAGTCGACGATGAATTCCTCCGCGTCCTTGTCGAGATCGCGGTTCCGGAAAGGAAAGGGATCGAGCGAGCTGAACAGCTGGTCGACCGCCTCGATCCTCAGTTCGATGGTGTTGGCCATGGAATCGCGCGTCCGGTGCATCGTTCCAGTCTAACCCGGCGCCGGCTTCTGATATAGTGACGGCCCGGCCCGCCTCGCGGGCGGGTTTTTGGGAGCGGTCCAATGCGGTCCATGCGGTCCATGCGGTCCATGCGCGCCATCGTGTTCGTCCCGGGGATATTCGCCGCGCTCTGCGCCGCCGCCGCCGCGGAGACGGTCACGATTTCAACCGCGGACTGCCGCAAGCTTGTCGCCCATCAGCCGCGCGCCGATGTGACGTATCGGGGCGGGGTGGACGTGCGCGGCAAGGCGGTCGTGCCGGCCGACGTGAACGGCGCCGACGCCTTCGACCTTCCGGCCGTCCTCGAAATCCCGCTGACGGTCGACACGCTCGAACGTTTACGCGCCGGCGCGCCGCCGCCGGGCGATGTCCTCGGCTCCCGGCGCGGGCTCGAAGGCAAGGCGGCGCTCGGAACCCTCACGATCAAGGGAGACGCCGTCTTCTGGAATGGGACACAAATCCAGAGCCGGGACCAAGCCCTCATGGCCGAAGCCTGCAAATCCAGCCTCCGGGCCCGGGGAATTGTGCTGCCCGAGGCGAAACCTCGCGCCCCCTAACATCCTCACCCCCTCACTCCGGATTCTGCTTACTTGATCCCGCTTTCATTGCCTATTCCCCGCCCATCGCCTATGGTCCGGGCACTTCCCCGGATCTAAGGATTTGCGATGCGTCTCTCGCGCTTTTTTGCCCCAACCCTCAAGGAAAACCCCACCGAAGCCCAGATCGTGTCGCATCGCCTGATGCTGCGCGCCGGCATGATCCGCCAGCACGCGGCGGGCATCTACAACTGGCTGCCGCTGGGCAGCCGTGTCCTGCAGAACGTCGCGCGCATCGTGCGCGAGGAGCAGAACGCGGCCGGGGCGCTCGAGATCATCATGCCGACGATCCAGTCGGCCGACCTGTGGCGGGAAAGCGGGCGTTACGACGACTACGGCGCCGAGATGCTGCGCATCAAGGACCGCCACGAGCGCGACATGCTCTACGGCCCCACCCACGAGGAGGTGGTGACGGACATCTTCCGCTCGAATGCCAAAAGCTACCGCGACCTCCCGAAGAATCTCTACCAGATCAATTGGAAGTTCCGCGACGAAGTGCGTCCGCGCTTCGGCCTCATGCGCGGCCGCGAGTTCCTGATGAAGGACGCCTATTCCTTCGATCTCGATTACGCCGGCGCGCGCCACAGCTACAACCAGATGATCGTCGCTTACCTGCGCACCTTCGCCCGCATGGGGCTGCGCGCCATTCCGATGGCCGCGGAAACCGGTCCCATCGGCGGCACTTTGTCGCACGAATTCATCGTGCTCGCCGACACCGGCGAAAGCGCGGTCTATTGCCACAAGGCCTATCTCGATAAGCCGATCCCCGAGAACGTCAACTACAACGCCGACCTCGGTTCCGTCGTCGAGGACTGGACCAGCCTCTACGCCGCCGCCGACGAGAAGCACGATCCGAAAAAGGCCGAGGAACTCGGCGCCGGTCTCGTTTCGGCGCGCGGCATCGAAGTCGGCCACACGTTCTATCTCGGCAAGAAATACTCGGCGGCCCTGGGCGCCAGGGTCGTCGGCCCCGACGGCAACCAGGTCGAAGTCGAGATGGGCTGCTACGGCATCGGCGTGTCGCGCTGCGTCGCGGCCATCATCGAAGCCAGCCACGACGAGAACGGCATCGTATGGCCGGACAGCGTGGCGCCGTTCCATGTCGGCATCATCAATCTGAAAGTCGGCGACAAGGCCTGCGATGAAGCCTGCGAGAAGATCCACGACGCCATCGAGCGCCAGGGCTGCGACGCGCTCTACGACGACCGCGACGAGCGCGCCGGCGTGAAGTTCGCCGACATGGACCTGATGGGCATCCCCTGGCAGATCGTCGTCGGCCCCAAGGGCGTCGCCAAGGGCCTGGTCGAACTCAAGCGCCGCGCCACCGGCGCAAAAGAAGAACTCACCCTCGAAAGCGCCGTCTCGAAACTGTCGGTGACGATCTAGGAATGATGCGCACATTCGGACAGAACGGGCACCCATGATCTTCGGCGCCTTCGAGCGGATGGTGGCTTCGCGTTACTTGCGCTCGCGGCGCAAGGAAGGTTTTGTCTCCGTCATCGCCGGCTTTTCGTTCGTCGGCATCGCGCTCGGCGTCGCCACCCTGATCATCGTCATGGCGGTGATGAACGGTTTCCGCCAGGACCTTTTCTCCCGCATCCTCGGCGTCAACGGCCATATCGACGTCACCGCGCTCTCGCGCTCCATCACCGACTACGACGCCAAGGTCGCCGAGGTGAAGAACATCCCCGGCGTCACGTCGGTGTCGCCGCTCATCATCGGCCAGGTCATGGCCACGGCCCGCGGCTACAACTCCGGCGCCCTGGTGCGCGGCGTGCCGGGCCTCGACATCTTCAATAAACCGTGGATTTCCGACCACATCGTCGGCGGCTCGCTTTCGCCGGTCATCGATAACAAGGCCATCGCCATCGGCACCCGCATGGCCGCGCATTTCGGGATCGAGGTCGGCGACGAACTCACGCTCATCTCGCCCAACGGCAACGTCACCGCTTTCGGCACCGTGCCGCGCACCGCGACCTATACCGTCGGCGCCATCTTCAACGTCGGCATGAGCGAATTCGACAGCTCGGTCATCTTCATGCCGCTGCCCATGGCGCAGGTCTATTTCAAGCAGCCCGAAGCCGTCACCAATTTCGAGATCCACGTCGACAATCCCGATGATGCGCGCCGGATCGCCGAGCGCGTGAAGGATGTCATGGGGCAGGGGCACCGCGTGCTGTCGTGGGAGCAGACCAACGAAGTCTTCTTCACCGCCCTTCAGGTCGAGCGCAACGTGATGTTCATGATCCTGACCATCATCATCATCGTCGCGGCCTTCAACATCATCTCCGGGCTCATCATGCTGGTGAAGGACAAGGGCGCCGACATCGCCATCCTGCGCACCATGGGGGCTTCGCGCGGCATGATCATGCGCATCTTCTTCATGACCGGCGCCTCGGTCGGCGTCATCGGCACGTTCCTGGGTTTCGGCTTGGGCCTGCTCGTCTGCGAGAATATCGACGGCATCCGCCGCGGCGTCGAGAAGCTGCTCGGCACCGAGCTGTTCTCGCCCGAGATCTACTATCTCACCCAGATGCCCGCGCAGATGGAATGGGACGAAACCCTGGCCGTGCTCGCCATGTCGATCGGCCTTTCGTTCCTCGCCACGCTTTACCCGTCCTGGCGCGCCGCCAAGACCGATCCCGTCGAGGCTCTCCGCTATGAGTGAGTTTGCGATTGAACTGAAGGGCCTCGAGCGCACCTACCGTCAGGGCGAGACCGCGCTGCATGTCCTGCGCGGGGCCGGACTGAGCGTGAAGAAAGGCGAGGTCGTCGCCCTGGTCGGACCGTCCGGGGCGGGGAAGTCCACGCTTCTCCATGTCGCCGGCCTGCTCGAATTGCCCGACCGCGGCGAGGTCTTCATCGACGGCGAGCCCTGCAATGCGCTGTCGGACGAGCGCCGGACCGGGATGCGCCGGGCCCGCCTCGGCTTCGTCTACCAGTTCCACCATCTGCTGCCCGAGTTCTCGGCGCTTGAGAATATTGCCGTGCCCCAGATGATCGCCGGGGTGAGCCGCAAGGCCGCCGCCGTGCGCGCCATGGAGCTCCTGGACTCCCTCGGTCTCGGTCCCCGGGCCGATCACCGCCCCGGCCAGCTCTCCGGGGGCGAACAGCAACGCGTGGCCATCGCCCGGGCCCTCGCCAACCGGCCGGCCCTGCTTTTGGCCGACGAACCCACCGGGAACCTGGATCCTGAAACTTCGGACGGAGTCTTCGCCCAGCTCGTCGGCCTGTCGAAACAGCACGGACTCGCCGCCCTGATCGCGACCCATAATCCCGCCCTCGCGGCGCGAATGGACCGCACCGTTCGCCTGGAACACGGTCTCCTGACCGAAATCGGCTGATTCCCTCAGCCTGCGGCTGCATAGGGCCGCGTTCCGTTCATCCTTCAAGCTATATGTTGTTTCTCTCATTACGAGAATTTGGAGGTCTTTAACTTTTGTTAACTCAGGTATGGGCACCTGCGCATAGGCAAATGGTTAACGCTGTTTTGCCTCGAAACTGACTGAAATATAGAGAGATTTATCCGTTTCCGCGTCGTTTGCGCTTCGCCGCTGAGAGACGTTCGAAAAATCGCTCCGAACCTCGGCCCAGGGACCTGTGATCACATGAATGCATCTATTACGAGTGTCTACCGGAAGGATGGCGTGCCGCGGTATCGCCGCGTCCTCACGGTTCTGGGCACCCGTCCCGAAGCCATCAAATTCGCGCCCGTCGTGCGCGCGCTCGCATACGCCGGCGTCGAGCATGCGGTGTGCTCCACCGGGCAGCACCGCGAGATGCTGGCCCAGGTCTTCAACGTGTTCGGCCTGAAGCCCACCTACGATCTCGACCTCATGAGCGCCGGCCAGGCGCTCGGCGAAATCGCCGGGGCCGCCGTGGCCGCCGTCACCCGCGTCATCGCCGCCTACAAGCCGGACCTCGTCCTCGTGCAGGGCGACACCACCACCGCCTTCGCCGGCGCCGCCGCGGCCTTCTACAGCGGCGCCGCGGTCGGCCATGTCGAGGCCGGCCTGCGCACCGGCGATCTGCGCTCGCCGTTCCCGGAAGAAGCCAACCGCAAGCTCATCGGCGTCGTCGGCGACTGGCACTTCGCGCCCACCCTGCGCGCGCAGCAGAATCTCCTCAAGGAAGGCGTCGATCCGCGCCGCATCCTCATCACCGGCAACACCGGCATCGACGCGCTGCGCATCATGCGTGAACGTCTGCTGAAGGACGCGTCCCTCGGCGGCGCATGCGACGCCAAGTTCGGCTTCATCGATCCGGCCAGGAAACTCGTGCTCGTCACCGGCCACCGCCGCGAGAATTTCGGCGAAGGCCTGGCCCGGATGTTCGCGGGCCTGAAGCGCCTCGCGCAGCGTCCGGATGTGCAGATCGTCTATCCGGTGCACCTCAATCCGAACGTGAAGGGCCCGGCCCACGCCGCGCTCGGCGGCGTGAACAACGTGCATCTCATCGCGCCGGTCGAGTACCATGAGATGATCTATCTCATGGAACGTTCCAGCCTCCTCATCTCGGACTCCGGCGGTCTTCAGGAAGAAGCGCCGTCATTTGGCGTTCCCGTGCTTGTCACGCGCGACGTGACCGAACGTCAGGAAGCCGTCGAAGCCGGCTGCGCCAGGCTCATCGGCACCGATCCGCGCAAGATGCTGCCCGAGGCGATCCGCGTGCTCGAAAATGCGGGCCGGCGCGTCATCGGCGCCGCGCACCCCAATCCGTTCGGCGACGGTTATGCCGCCACGCGCATCTGCGCCGCCCTGATGGGCGCGCCGGACGCGATCGCGCCTCTGTCCACCTCCAAGCCGATCCTGCAAGCGGTCTAAAATGACGACGACGAACGCGCCTTTCTTCCGCCGTGCGGCTCTTAAACTCGCGCTGATGGCGGCCTCCGCGGTTGTCGCGGCCTCGGCCGGCGTCTTTGCGGCGGAAGCGCCCGCGGCGAAAGCGGCTCCGTTTCGCCCGTACCTGGAGCGTTCGTTCGAACTGTCCGACCTCAACTTCGCCGACCCGCTCATCTTCAGCGGCGCCGAGTCCGGGCAGCAGATCTTTTTCGCCGTCCCGCGCGATGTGCGCGTGCACGATGTCGCCATCGACATCGACGGCAACTATCTGCGCGGCGATCTCGGCCATCCGGCCCTCATCGCCAGCGTGAACGATATTCCGGGTTTCGCGCTCGAACCGAAAGAATCCAGCGGCGCCTTTACCCGCACCATCAGCGTCCCCGAGGGGCAGCTCGGCGAACCTTTCGTGAAACTCGATCTGCGCTATTCGTCCATCGTCTCCGAGGATCGCTGCACCGAGCAGCGCTCCATCGCCAACGTCATCACGGTCTCTCCGCACAGCAAGCTGCGCTATCGCGTCGACGCCGCCGACGTGAAGGATGTGCGCAGCGCCTGGGGCATGCTGCCGTCGCGCCCGACGATCCTCATCCCGGCCGGCGCCATCGACGAAAGCCACTACGCCGCCGCCCTGAAACTCGCGCTCGCGATGTCGGCCGCCGGCCGCCGGCCCGCCATCGCCACCGCGCCGGCCGTCGGGGATATCGTGGACGTCTCCGGCTTCACGGTGCCGGCCGATCTCGCCCGCGTCGCCGCCTTCCGCGTCTTCGAAGGGCAGGAGAAGGTGAAACTCGCCACCGAGGCCGAGCGCGGCGCCTACGCGCTGCTGCGCGTTCTGCATGGCCGCGCTGCGGGCGAAGTCGCCATCGGTTCGCGCTGGCTCGCGGCCCAGACCAAAGCCGACATCGCGGCTCTCGCCGCCGGCGCCGAACAGGCCGGCCCGGACGCGGCGCGCGCGCTCGCCGGTCTTCTGGCCGAATTGCCCATCGCGGCCTCAGGCGGCGCCGCCGACAACCTGACTCTCGAGACCATCCTCGGCCAGCCGGTGATCACGCTCGCCAACGACGCCTCGCGCGCCGCCTCGCTGCTCGCCACGCAATGGTCGCGGCTGGCGAACGCGGAAGGCCTCGAGGTCGCGTTCGCGGGCGCCGAAGCGGACGACATGAACGCGATCCAGCTCGGCGAGTTCGGCGGCAATCTCAACGCCCAGTCCATCATCCAGTACGGCGAGTGGGTCACCGCCTTCGACGCCGCGCAGCTCCCCGCGGGGCGCTGGCCGTCCAACATCGAGCTTGAAATGCGCGTCTCGCCGGACGCGTCCGACGTGGCGCCGATGGTGACCGTCATGCTCAACGACGTGCTCCTGCGCGCCGAGAAGGTGGATCCCGACAGCGAAACCGTGCGCATCAACGCCGACGTGCCGCCGTATCTCCTGGCCTCGCGCAACACCTTGCGCGTGTCCTTGCAGCGCGGTCCGTCGTCGGGCGACTGCCGCACCCTCAACCGCGGTTATCTCGCGCAGATCCTGCCCACCAGCCGCCTGGTGCTCGGCAATGAAACCATCGACGGCCAGTTCTTCGGCCTCAAGTCCAAGCTCGCGAACGGCGCGCTCATCGCGGTCCCGAAAGCCTATCTCGACACGCCGGCGCAAAGCCTGCCCTATGTTTTCCGGTTCCTGCGCGAGCTGAAAGTCAGCTCTTCGTCCATCCGCCTGCGCACCGTCGACGACGCGGCCACCTATCGCCCGGACACGACCTTCGTGGCGTTCGGCGTTCCGTTGCCCGGCAAGCGCAAGAACCTGCAGGCGTCCGACGGCAGCCTGTTTCTGACCGACGAGACCGGCCTGCCGATCGCCAACGTCAAGGGCGCCCGCGACGCCGCCGTCGTGCAGATCGTCAGCCTCGGCGAAGTCGCCGGCCTCTCGGTGAACTCCACCACCGGCAAGCCCATCCCCGGCATCCAGGTCAGCGACCTGGGCGAGGGCGACGTGGCGATCTACGACGCCTCGGGCCGCATCGGCGATCTCGGCGCCGGCGATTTCCGCATGCAGCAGATCAAGCGCGCCCTCCTGTCGCCGTCGGCCTTGTTCCACCGCTACTCCATCTGGATCATGACCGGCGTCGGCGTCGTCCTGGCGATGCTCGTCATGTCCGCCCTGCGCGCCTTCGTCGTCGCCCGCAAGCGCCGCCGCCTCGCGGAAAAGGCCGACCAGGCCGCGGCCTGAGACCATGATGCTCGTGTCCGTCCCGCCGTCACTCTCACCCCCGACCCTCTCCCGCGAAGCGGGAGAGGGAGGGCCCCAGCGCGTAGCGCTGGAAGAGTGAGGGGAGCACGGCCATGCTCGCCCTCGAACCCTATCTGCTCGCGGATTTCATCCGGATCATCGAATGGACCGGCGTTCTCGTGGCTCTCTTCATCCTGCTTTCAAGCCTCGACGACCTGTTCATCGACGCCTATTACTGGCTGCGCGCGGCCTACCGCTTCATCTACGTCCAGCGCCGGCACAAGCCGCTGGATATCGCCCGGCTGCTGGAAGGCGACGAACTGCCCATCGCCATCATGGTGCCGGCTTGGCGCGAGGACGGCGTCATCGCCCAGATGATCGAGAACACCGTCGCGACCCTCGAATACTCCAACTTCAAGATCTTCTGCGGCTCCTATCCCAACGACCCCGCCACCGGCGACGTCGTCGACGCCATGGCGCGCCGCTACAAGCATGTCGTCCATGTGCGCGTGCCGCACCCGGGCCCCACCTGCAAGGCCGACTGCCTCAACTGGATCATCCAGGCGATCTTCCTGCACGAAGAACAGCACAACATGAAGTTCGGCGGCATCGCGATGCACGACAGCGAGGACGTCATCCATCCGATGGAGCTGAAGCTGTTCAATTTCCTTCTGCCGAAGAAGGACTTCATCCAGCTTCCGGTGCTTTCCCTGGAACGGCCCTGGTGGCAGCTCGTCGCCGGCACCTATCTCGACGACTTCGCCGAATGGCATTCCAAGGACCTCGTGGTGCGCGAAAGCTTCCTGGGCGAGGTGCCCTCCGCCGGGGTCGGCACCTGCTTCAGCCGCCGGGCGATCATGGCCCTGTGCGCGGACACCGGCAACCAGCCCTACAACACCGACAGCCTCACCGAGGACTATGACTTCAGCTTCCGCCTCGCCAAGCTCGGCATGAGCCAGGTCTTCGTGCGCGTGCCCGTCACCTACAAGTCGCGCCGCAAGACTCTCACGGGCAAGGAGAAGGTGGTCGACGTCGAAAGCGTCATCGCCATCCGCGAGTATTTCCCGGACAGCTTCGTCGCCGCCTACCGGCAGCGCGCCCGGTGGATCTACGGCATCGCCTTCCAGGGCTGGCTCGAGATGGGCTGGCGCGGCAGCTGGCGCACCATGTACATGCTGCTGCGCGACCGCAAGGGCGCCATCACCTGCATGGTCACCATCTTCGCCTATCTCCTGCTCCTGAGTTACGTCGTCGCCACCGCGGCGGCCGAATATTTCGATATCGAGGTCTTCTCGGACCTCATCGCCTCGCATGACTGGATGCAGCAGGTCATCGTCATGAACGTGGCGCTGCTCATGAACCGCCTGGCGCAGCGGTTCTATTTCGTCGCCAGCATGTACGGCCCGCTCCAGGGCGTCATGGCCGTTCCGCGCCTGGTGGTGAACAACGCCATCAACTTCATGGCCGCCGCGCGCGCCTGGCGCATGCTCGGCATGCATGTGTTCAAGAACAGGTCCATCGCCTGGGACAAGACCGACCATGTCTATCCGTCCACCGATCATCTGCGCGAGAGCAGGAAGCGCCTCGGCGACCTCGTCGTCGCCTGGAAGGCGGTCAGCTCCGATCAGCTCGCGCACGCGCTGGCCAAGCAGGCCGGCAGCAAGGAGCATCTGGGCAAGGTGCTGATCCGCGAAGGCTGGCTCACCGAGGACATGCTCGCCGAGGTGCTGGCGTACCAGAACGATTTGCCGCGCGGGACCTATGACCGCAAAACCGTGCTCGCGAACAAGGATCTCCTCTCCCCCGAGATGGCCGTGCGCCACCGCGTCCTGCCCGCCGGCCGCACCGGCGAGGGCGCCTTGCGCATCTTCTCCGGCGCCGCGCTCGGCGAGGAAAGCCTCGCCGAAATCCCGGGCGCCGGCCTCCACGGGCGGGTCGTCGTCCTCCTCTGTGAGTCCGCGATCGCCGACGGCCTGCGCGCCCTCACGGCCGGCGAGGCCGCCGCGAAGGCGCGCAGGCCGCTGCTCGGCGATCTCCTGGTCGAAATGGGCTTTGCCCGCCGCCAGGATTTGAATTACGCCCTACGGCAATATTCGCCCGAGCATCACGGCCGGTTCGGTGATTTCCTGGTGTCCGAAGGCGCGGTGACGCGGGAAAACCTCGACACCGCGCTGGCCCATCAGGCAACTTTGAGCAAGACCGTCCACTAAACATTCATGACCACGTCCTCCATCATGTCCCGCCGCGCGTTCCGCGCGCTTCTCCTCACGGCCTGCCTTGGCGCCGCGTCGCCGGTATTCGCCGCCGCGCTGGAAGGTGAAGCGTACAAGGCTGCCGAAGCCGCTTACGCCGCCATCGACAAGGGCGATCTCGCGGGCGCCGAAAAACAGGCGCGCGCCGCCCTCGCGCTGCGGCCGGACAGCACCGACGCCGTGCGTCTGGTCATGGACGTCCTCGCTCGCCGGGGCAACGCGGCCGAAGCCTTGCGTGTCGCCGACGCCGCCATCGCCAAGGGCACGGTCGATGCCGACCTGCGCGCCGCGCGCGGCTATCTTCTGGCCGCCGCCGGCCGGAACGACGCCGCCGTCGCCGATTTCACCGCCGCGCTCAAGGACCCGGGCCTGACCGCGAGCCGCCGCGCCGTGAGCCTTTCGTTGGCTGATGCCGCGTCCAAGGACAACGAACTCGTCCTTGCGACTCTTGCGCCGTTTTCAAGCGACACCTCTTACGGCGTCCAGGCGCGCATCGGCTTCGCCGCCTTTGGCCTCGAACGCTACGAACAGGCGAGTAAAGCCTTCTCCACCGCCGCCGCGAACGCCACCACATCCGAAGAATGGACGACCGCTGTGAAGGGGCAGGCGCAAGCTGATGCCGGCTTGGGCCGCAAGGACAGTGTCCGAACGCTCGTCAAGGCGCTGACCGACAAGAATCCGGCGTGCGATATGGATCTTGCTTACGTGCTCTTGCGCGTCGGCGAGGATGATCTCGCGCTCGGCCTGTTCGACGGCCGCTGCAAGGAAACCATGACCGCCACGGCGCACCTCGACGCCGCTTATGCCGCGCGCCGTCTGAACCGCAACGAAGGCGCGAGCAATCACTTTAAGGCCGCCCTCGACGCCGACCGCGCCGCGCCCACGCCCGGCTTCGATGCCGCGACCGCCTTTGGGATTCAGCGCGGCATTGATTCCCTCGACCGTCAATTCGGCCTCAGCGCCGGCGCCTTCTATCGCGGCGAGCGCAGCGCCGCCGGCGGCGGCAGCGTCGGGCAGGGGCTCGTCGAGGCCTATTGGCAGCCGCCCGTCATCGGCAACCGCGACGGCAAGCTTCTGCAAATCTATGGCCGCGTGGGGCTTAACGCGCTCACGCCCGCCGGCACCGTGCAGACGGATTCGCTGCAAGGTGCCGTGGGCCTGCGCTACAAGCCTTTCTCCGATCTCAATCTCCTCGTCGCGGGCGAGCGTCTGGTCCCCATCGGCGACAGCGCCGCCAAGGACTGGTTGGTGCGTGCGGGCTACTCCATCGGCTTCAACACCGACATCCAGCCCATGCAGTCGAGCTATTGGACCGGCCAGCTTTACGGCGAAGCGGCCTACTTCGTCGATCAGGACCGCTTCATTGGCACCGTGGAAGGCCGCTACGGCCGCGACACGCGCATCGGCAATTCGCCCGATCTCCTGGGCTCGCTCTTCGCCAGCGCGGCCTACAACTACGACGCCGCCGAAACCACCAAGTCCGCGGCGGCCGTGGGCCTCGGCGCGGGCCTGCGCTACTGGTTCCGCCAGACCCGATATCGCGCGCCCTCCAGCTTCATCCAGTTCGACATCATGTACCGCTGGAAACTCGGCCCCACCGACCGCGCCGCCGGCCTGGTTCTGCAAAGCTCGCTCTCGTTCTAGGAAAGATGAATGGGTAAAATACCCATTCTTATTTTTGGCGTCACGTTCCCCTCCGCCCCGCGCGCTATTCAATAATTGTTGCGACGGAAAACGGTGGGCCGGCGTTTCATCGTTATGACCCGCCACATCACCGCGTCCGTTGTCCGGCCGCTGATCAGCGACGATCGCGAACGCATCACGCTTCACATCTACGCGCCGGGAGACGCGCCGATCAGCGTGTCCTTCGACCGCGATCTCTTGCGCCGTGTGCTCGACAGCCTCGCCTGGCTGGACGCCGCGCCGCCCCCGGTCGCGCGCGCCTCCATTCGCAATAGAAAGCCCCATGCGTAAAACACTGATTCTGACCCTGGCCGCCGTGCTCGCCGGCGCGCCCGTCCTCGATGCGCGGGCGCAGGATTTCCCCACCGGCGCGTCTCCCGAGGGAATACGCGGGAAGAAGCCGCCGCCGCGCCGCGGCGGGGGTCCGCCGCCCGGCGCCCCCGGCGCCGCGCCCGGCGGCGAGTTCAACGCCGCGGCCTTCACCTGTCTCGAATACAGCAATGCGATGGGCGAGAATTCCACCACGCGCCTGCAAGGCGTCATCGCCCGCATCTGGATCGAGGGCAACATGGCCGGCCTTGGCCGCGCGCGCGATAGACTGGAACTCGGCACGGCGCAGGCCGACCGCGACGCCATGACCGCGCTCATCTCGGAAACCTGCGCCAACCGCCCGACCGCCTCCATCCAGTCCGTCAGCGTCATGGACCAGGGCAAGAGCGAACTGAAAATCCCCAACGAGGTGATCCGCGGTTTCGATCTCGACCGCTACACCTGCGGCGACCACCTCGCCGCCAGGAAGGCGGGCGCGGGGGCGGCCGTCACCGCCGACCTCGCCGAGATGTGGGCCTTCGCTTTCATTCAAGGCTACAAACTCGCCGCGCGGCCCGACCTCATCATCCCGGCGCAGAACAAGCCGGTCCTGGTCGGCGCGGTCCTCAAGGCCTGCGCGGGCCGCCCCGCCGGCACGCTGCTCGACACGACCGCCCAGGTCGCCGAGAAGGTGAAGATCCAGTAGGCGCGCGGCGAACCGGCGCGCCGCACCGTGAACAAGGTTGCGTTGTATTCGTTTGCCTTTGGGAGTAAGTTGCGCCCGCACGTCTCGAAGTGACGAGGGCCTTTTGCGTTCTCTACGCCATATCGGAGCCGCTTTCTGGCTGGTGCTGCTTGCCTTGACGGTAAGCGGCGTGGCGCAGACGCAGCTTGCCGTGAACGTCGTCGCGGCCGCGCTGACCTCCTCCCACCCGTCCTCGCACCCGTCTTCCCCCCACTCCTCGCACGGTCACCACGCTCACGCGGGTGACGCGGGACATTACATGTCCGACGGACGTTTCATGGCGGGCGAGATGCCCGGCATGGACCCCGCGCGAAACGGCGGACATACGCATCGAGGCCACGCCGACTGCATTCTGTGCGGCCTTGTCGCCACCATGGCCTCGCTCACGCAGCCGCCGCCGGTTCTCGTCGCGCTTCCCGGCGCGCTGCCCGCGCCTCGGCGTGTCTTCAGCGAACGTGAAATCGTTCACGTCGCCATGCGCAGGTCCTATTCCTCGCGCGCGCCTCCGCGTCTGCCGGCCTGATCCGACACTAAATCATGACTGAGGTGCGGGCCTTCCGGCGCGCGCCCCGTCGCAGGCTTGCATTCCTTTGAGGATGATATGATCAATCGTAACCGTAAAACCGGTCATGGCGCCGCCGTGACCGTGCCCCATCTCGCGCTTTCCGCGACCGTTGCCTTCGTTGGCGCCCTGTGTCCTTCCGCCGTCCGTGCCCAGACGGCCGCGCCGTCCGCCGACACCGCCAACCTGGAGCGCATCGTCGTGATCGGCCGTCCGCTGGAATTCGAGGCGGAAGTGACCGGACGCCTCGGGCTGTCCGCCCGTGAAACGCCCGCCACGATCGATGTGGTCACGCAACAGGATTTCCAGGTCCAGGGCGTGCACACCGCCATCGAGGCCATGAACGCGGCGCCGGGCGTGGCGTCGGGCAATCTGCCCGGCTCGGTCGGCTCGGTCTCCATGCGCGGCTTTCACCGCGCGGTGAACTATCTCTACGACGGCATTCGTCTCGCCACGTCCGGAACGGAAATCCGCAATTGGGATTCCTGGTCGTTCGAGCGCATCGAAGTCATCAAGGGCCCCGCGTCGGTGACCTCGGGCGAGGGCGCCCTCGCGGGCGCGATCAACTTCGTGCCGCGCCGCCCCGTGATCGGTGAAACCTTCGGCGAGGTCCTGGCGAGTTACGGCAGCGAGAACAGCCTGCGTCTCGGCGGCGATCTCAATGTGCCGCTCGCGGGCACGGCGGCCGTCCGCGCCGATGCCTCTTACTCCCGCTCCGACGGTTATATCGAAGACACCGGCTCGCACGCCTTCGCCGGAACGCTCGCGACGCTGCTGCGCCCCTCGGACCGTTTCTCCGTCACCCTTTCGGCCGATTATTTCGAGGATGAATTCTCCACGGCCTATTACGGCACGCCGCTCGTGCCCGCGTCGGCCGCGCGCGATCCCGCCGGTTTCATCTCCGGGTCCGCCGGCCTGGTGTTCGACAAGGCCCTGCGCGGGCGCAACTACGATACCGAGGACGGCCTCATGGAATCGGACTCGCTGTGGCTGCGCGCGCGCGCGGAGTACGCGGTTTCCGACGCCTGGCGCCTCGTCGGCGATACGAGCTGGTACACCTCCGACCGCCTTTGGCGCGACTCCGACGACTACGGCTTCAACACGGCGAGCCGCCGGTTCGACCGCCTCACCACCCTCATCACCCACGATCACAAGGCTTGGAATCAGCGCCTGCATGCCGCCTTCGACGGCGCGCTGGGCGGATTCCGCAACCGCTTCACCGTCGGCGGTGAAATCGGCGGCACGGATTTCTTCACCCTGCGGCGCTTTGGCGGCACGACGTCGGTCGATCCCTGGGCGCCGGTCCGCGGGCTGTTTCCGCAGGACACGCCGGCCAATTTCTCCACGCGCCAGAACGTGACGGCCGATGTGGACTCCCGTGCCCTGTTCGTCGAGGATGCGTTCAACGTCACGCCGGAATTCCTTCTGGTCGCCGGCGCGCGTCTCGACGATGTCGCGCTCGACCGGCGTGTCGCCGACGCGACCTCGGGCGCCGTCTCCACCTACGGCCGGGACTATGACCCGATCTCCTGGCGGGCGGGCGCGGTCTACACGCTCACGCCCGGCACGCAGCTCTATGCGCAGTACAGCCGCGCCGCGACGCCCGTCAGCGGCCTGCTGTTCATGAGTTCCGCCAACGCCGCGTTCGATGTCAGCATGGGGCGATCCTACGAAGCGGGCCTGAAAAGTTCGCTTCTCGAAAACCGCCTGGAGCTGACCGCGTCCGTTTTCCACATCCGCCAGGACGATATCCTGACGCGCGATCCGGTGAATCCGGCGATCACGGTCCAGGGCGGAAGCCAGATTTCCAAGGGCGTGGAACTGGCGCTCGACTGGCGGATCACCGGCGAGCTGCGGGTCGCGCTGGGGGCGACCCTGCTCGACGCCGGCTTCGGCACCTTGATCGAGGCGGGCGGCGCCAACCGGTCGGGCAATCGTCCGCCCAATGTCCCCGAGCGCCTCGCCGACCTCGTGGTGACCTACGCGCCGGAAAGCTTGCCGCTGACCTTCACCGGCATCGTGCGTCACAACGGCGATTTCTTCACGTCCAACGCCAATACGGTGAGGGTGGCCGCCTTCACGACCGTCGACGCGTCGGTCTCGTGGAACGCGCCGTTCGCGACCGTCACCGTGCGGGGGCGCAATCTGACCGACAAGCTCTACGCCGATTGGTCGGGATATTCGTCCTACCTGGTCTTCGAGGG
>JAYSFT010000032.1:0-21964 GCA_041913245.1 Rhodospirillaceae bacterium
TGGCGAACATCCACATCGGCACCATGGCCGGGAAGTTGAACGGCGTGATGCCGGCGACGACACCGAGCGCCTGGCGCATCGAGTAGACATCGATGCCGCCCGACACCGTGTCGGAGAATTCGCCCTTCAGCATGTGCGGGATGGCGCAGGCGAACTCGACGACGTCGAGGCCGCGCTGAATGTCGCCCTTCGCATCGGCCAGCACCTTTCCGTGTTCGGAGGCCAGCAGGTGCGCGAGCGTGTCGATTTCCTTCAGCACGAGTTCGCGGAACTTGAACATGACGGCGGCGCGGCGCGGCGCGGGCGTGTCGGCCCATGCTTGCGCGGCGGACGCGGCGGACACGAACGCCTTCGCGGCATCGGCCTTCGAGGCGAGATTCACGCGCGCCTGGACTTCGCCGGTGTTCGGATTGAAGACGTCGCCGAAGCGGCTGGACGTGCCGCGCATTTCCGCGCCGTTCACGAAATGATGGATTTCACGCATGAGACTCTCCCAAGGTCAGAGACGGTCAAAAAGTCGCGGCATTCTAGTGGGCAAAAACATAAAGCCCATGCTATGTTTTGCAGATAATCTGTGCAAATACGCACATCAGCCCTCCCGGCCCCTCCGACCCTGCCATGTATGACTGGAACGACCTGCGCTTCTTTCTGGAGGTGGTGCGCCGCGGCAAATTGACCAGCGCGGCCGCGGCCCTGGACGTCAACCACACCACGGTGGCCCGGCGGATCGAGGCCCTGGAACAGCGCCTTGGCGCGCACTTGTTTAATAAGACACCCGGCGGGTACATGCTGACGGCGGCCGGCGCGCAGCTGGTGCACATGGCCGAGGACGTGGAATCGCGCTGCGTCCATATCGCCAACGCCGTCGGCCGGCAGGACGAAGTGCTGCGCGGCTCGATCCGGGTCGGCGTGCCGGAGGGCTTCGGCAGCCGCTTCCTGGCGCCGCGCATGGCGCAGTTCTACGCCCTTTATCCCGGCATCGACGTCGAACTGGTCGCGGGCACGCAGTTTCTCAGCATCTCCAAGCGCGAGGCGGACCTTGCCATCACGCTGTCGCGCCCGCGCGTGGGCCGGGTGGTCGCCGGCAAGCTCAGCGACTACATGCTGCACCTTTATGGAAGCGCGGCTTATTTAAAGGGCAAGGCGCCCATCAGGACCGTCGCGGACCTGCGCCATCACGCGCTGATCGGCTACGTCGACGACCTGATCTATGCGCCGCAGCTGCGCTACCTGGATGAAGTCGTGCCGCAAGCGCGCGTGAAATTCCGCAGTTCCAACATCAACGCGCAGTTCGCGGCCGCCGACGCCGGGCTCGGCCTCAGCGTCCTTCCCGCCTTCATGACGCAAGGCACGCGGCTGAAGGTCATATTGGAGAGTGAAATCGCCATCCGGCGCTCCTTCTGGATCTCCATGCACGAGGACTTCACGCATGTGGAGCGCGTCACCGTGGTGCGCGACTGGATTCGCAAGGCCGTGACGGACGAGCAGCATGTGCTCGTGCCCCGAACCGCGAGGGCGGAATAAGCAGGGGCGGAACGACAAAAGTCATTCCGCCCCGAAACTCTCGAACCGTAAGCGATCGGATTGATCTCGCTCAGGCCTTCGGATTGATCTCGCTTTCCGACACCACGCGCTCCTGCGCGGTGGACGCGTTCTTCACGCGATACAGGAAATCCGGGCCCTGTTCGGGCAGAAGGCGCGTGATTTCGAATTCATTGGTATTGGCTTCTTCCACCTTGCGCGGCAGGCGCGGACCGGCGGCTTTCAAAAGGGTGACCGTTTGGCCGATGGCGTACTTGTGGCGGCGGCCCAACGCTTGAACGGGGTTCGGCGGTTGGCGCTTGTAAATGCGTCCTGCGACTTTTGTCATCGCGTTCTCCTTGTTTTTTATTGGATGGACCGCAAAGGCGCGGGCCAACAGTATTCAGAATCTCGCAGCGGCAGGAACGGCGCCGCCTGCCCTTAGAAGCGGCGCTGCGGGCGGCGCTGATTGCCCCCGCGCGGCTGACCACCGCCCTGATCGCCGCCGCTCGGGGTATCCTTGTGGCGGAACACCAGGCGGCCCTTATGAAGGTCGTAGGGCGAGACCTCGACGGTCACGCGGTCACCCGCGAGCGTGCGGATGCGGTTCTTCTTCATGCGGCCCGCGGTATAGGCGATGATCTCGTGATCGTTGGTCAGGCGCACGCGATAGCGCGCCTCAGGCAGAATTTCGGTGACGACCCCTTCGAACTCGAGCAATTCTTCTTTAGCCATGGAGAAACTCCGTTGGGTCGCACTTCTTGAAAAGAAACGACGCTAGGCGGCAGGAAGCCAGGCCGCCTGCCGCCGATACAGACAAAAAAGAAGGGGCGACCCATAGGCCGCCCCTTTCTCAACAAATCTTAGAGAGCCTTGAGGTTGCCGGCCGCGGACTTACCGCGCTCGGACACCACATCATAGCTCACCCGCTGGCCTTCGTTGAGGCGCTGGATGCCAGCGCGCTCGACCGCGGAGATATGCACGAAAACGTCCTTCGAGCCGTCTTCCGGCTGAATGAAACCATAACCCTTAGTCGCGTTGAACCACTTCACGGTTCCGGTAGCCATTAGCACTTTCTCCAAACAAGATGTCCGCTATGCACATGCAGAGCGGGCCTGAACTTCAGAACGGGTGAGACCTTTCCGAGCTCTCTCGTAGAGAGTGCGTAACGGGGCAACCCATCGCGAGTAGACCGTTGTAACATAAGGCGTGTGAAGGTTTTTCGCAACGGGCGAAGTGCCGGCGCGGCCGCTGTTACACGGGAAAGGCGCATGATTCCGGGGTCCAAAACGCGCAAACGGGGCAAAATCGGGCCCGTGCAGGCGCAAACCCTTGGACCAGTCCCCTTCCTTGGCTAAAAGGTCCGCCTAGTCCCATGAAAGCCCCTTGAAAACGGCCCGTTCCGGCCGAGGTCCCCCGTGAGATGATTCGCAAGCTGTACGACTGGACGATGAGCCTCGCCGCCCGGCCGAAAGCCCTGCACGCCCTAGGGGCCGTATCGTTCGCGGAAAGTTCCTTCTTCCCCATCCCGCCGGATGTGCTCCTGATCCCGATGGTGATCGCCCAGCGTCACCGCGCCTGGCTCATCGCCTCGGTCTGCACGGCCGCCTCGGTGCTCGGCGGCATCCTCGGTTACGCCATCGGCTATTACCTGTTCGCCACCATCGGCCAGGCGGTGATCGATTTCTACGGCCTGCAGGAAACGGCCGCGAAATTCCACGACTGGTATCGGGATTTCGGGCTGTACGTGATCCTGATCAAAGGCCTGACGCCGATCCCCTACAAGATCGTCACCATCATGAGCGGCGCGGCGCAATTCGACATCTGGGTCTTCATGGCCGCGTCGCTCATCACACGGGGCATGCGCTTCTTCATCGTCGCGGGACTGCTGCGCCAGTTCGGCGAGCCCATCCGCGCGTTCATCGAACGGCGCCTCAATCTCCTGTTCTTTCTATTCCTGGTGATCCTGATCGGCGGGTTCGCCGCGCTCAAGTATCTGCCTTAAACGCCCTTGTCGCCCAGGCCCGCCGGCCGGTGCAGTTCGAGCTGCGCGGCCAGGTTCGGCTGTTCCGCCGGCTTCAGCTCATGCAGCGGGCCGATCCTGCGCAGCGCCGGCCAGAACAGCGTCACGGCGGCCACGACCGCGACCGACCCCAGGCCGCCGCCGATCACCGCCGCGACCGGGCCGAACAGCGACGCCGTCATTCCGTTCCAGAACGCGCCGAACTCGTTGGAGAATCCGACGAACACATAGTTGATCGAGCTTACGCGCCCGCGCAGCGAGTCCGGCGTGATCATCTGTTCAATGGTGACGCGGATCACGACGCTGACGGAATCGAAGGCGCCGGTCAGGAAAAGGAAGAAGAGCGAGAGCGCGAAATGCCGCGAAAAACCGAAGCCCACCGTCGCGGCGCCGAAGCCGACCACCGTCCAAAGCAGCACCTGCCCCGGCCGCTTCCACGGCCTGAGGTGCGTCATGGCCAGCGCCATCGCCATGCTGCCGAGCGACGGCGCGGCGCGCATCCAGCCGAGACCGCTGGGACCGGCGTGGAGGATGTCCTTCGCGTAGATCGGCAGCAGCACGACGGCGGCGCCGAACAGCACCGCGAACATGTCGAGCGTGATCGCGGCGAGGAAAACCGGGCTTCTGCGGATGAACGAGAAACCCGCGAAAAGGTCGGAAAAACTGCGTTTTTCGCCGCTGTCTTCCGGCCGGATCGTCGGCAGCGGGATCATCGCGGCGATGAAGATGATTTCCAGGACCGCCGCGACGAAATAAGCGTCGGTGGCCTCGCCGGTAAGCGCGATGATCAAACCGCCGAGCGCGGGCCCCGAAACGGCCGCCAGCTGGAATGTCGAGGACATCCACGCGTTGGCGTTCACGAACTCCGCGGGCGAGACGAGTTGCGGAAGCAGCGACGCGCTGGCCGACTGCGAGAACGCGCGCGCGGCGCCGATCAGCGCGAGCGCGCCGTAGATCGCCGCGACGGGCCCGTGAAAATAGGAAATCGCCGTCAAGCTGAGCGAAGCGACGACGAAAATCATCTGCGCGAGGATGGCGATGGTGCGGCGCGGATAGCGGTCGGCGATATTGCCCGCCGGAATCGTCAGGAGCAGGACCGGGACCAATTCGGCGATCCCGACCAATCCCAGGGACCAGGCGCTGTCGGTGCGCTCATAGAGCTGCCAGCCCACCGTCACATTGACGATCTGGGCGCCGGTGACGCCGCAGAAACGGGCGATCGCAAGCCGGCGCACATGCGGATTGCGGAGCGCGGCGAAAGCGGGGACTGGGGCTGACATGTGTACTCGGCGGGCGGGAAGTCCGAGTGACTATAGCAGCGATCCGGGCCCGGCGATCAAGCCGCGCCTTTTCGCGCCTCTTCAGTGCGCGTCCGGCGCCCCGATGCCGGTTTCGGCGACCTTGCGTTCGGCCGAAGCGGCCATATCGTCCCAGGTGGCCGCCTGCCGGAGAAGAGCCTGCCGCGTGTGAGGGTCGTGCATCGCCGCCGCGATCTCGCGCAGCGTCATTGCGCGCGAACGGCACGAGCGCGCCATCATCCCAGGATTTTCCGCAAGCCTGCGATTGATCATTTTGTCCATGAAAACACCCCGTCTTGCGTACCGGCCCAGTTGACCTTCAAAAACACGCCGTGTCATCGGCATAAGTTGCCGCCGCGTTCTTTTGCGCGCAGGGCGTGCCTCACGCCCATGGCCGTGCAGCTATCCGAATGTCCCGGACGAACTCATCCGCGGCTTCCGGGCGACAGCGGCAGGGGGTATTCCGTAACAGGGACGACACCCATGCCGCGGCACCGCGGCGGTTTCAGGCCTCGAAAATATCGCGATATAATGCGCATGCAAATTTTGCGTGCCGCAGCGAAATTGCATGCACGCGCCTGTCGCGCGCGGCGCGGGCAGACTTGCGCCTTAAAACGTTGTGTTTCGCAAAAGTTTCGTTCCCGTGGAACAGAGTGGGAATAGCCCGGTTAAACCAGTGATGTACTTTCGCGAGTTCAATCATAGCGGGCTTCGATGAATTTTTCCCTCTCCCAGATGCAGAGCGGCCGCCCGTGCATCGGGTCCGAGATCGCGCTCGCGCGCGGCGAACACAAGCTCGTCGAGCTGCTGCAAAACCTGGCAAAACTGATGCGGGCCGAAGCGATAGAACTCACCAGCCGTAAACATCGTTCGGCGCTGCCGGCATTATTCGCCGCCTGGTATGCGAACGGGGCCCTGCCGGTGCTGGACGACGAAGGCGAGGGAGAACCGCATACGTCGCGCCACCCTCTCGATATCGGGTCGCGGCGCCGTTGGACCCTCATCATCCGGCGCGGCGCGCACGATGCGCCATTTACGCCCGCGGAGCGCGCTCTTGCGGAAATCGCCGCCGACCTGTTCCGCGCCGCCTTCAAGCTCTGGCGCCAGGTCGAAACCAAATCCCAGCGCCTCAAGGCCTTCGAGACGTTCATGGGAACGCTCGACTGCGGCGTGCTTTTGATCAACGCCCACGGCCGCCTGGTTTTCTCGAATGAAAAAGCGCGGGAGATCCTGAACGACGGCGCGGGACTGAGCGTATGCGGCGGACGCCTGACCGCCGGCGGCTTCGCCAACACGGTCCGCCTCCAGGCCGCGCTGCATTATGCGCTTCAGTCCGCGGGCCCCACGCACAAAGTCGAGCCGAACGCGGTGATCTCCATCGACCGCAAGGAGGGCGCGCCGCTTCTCGTGGCCGCATTCCCCGTCACGCCCCCATCGCCCGCCCCATCCGCGCTGATCGGCCTCTTCATCCTCGATCCCCTCACCGATCTTTCCTGCGCGACGGACGTCGCGTGCCGCGCGCACGGACTGACTCCGACCGAGATCCGCCTGGTGCGCCATCTCGCGAAGGGCGCCAGCCTTTCCGACGCCTGCGAACAGATGCGAATCAAGCCGCAGACCGGGCGCACCTATCTCAAGCAGGTTTTCTCGAAATTCGGAATCTGCCGCCAGGTGGATCTCGTGCGCCGCGTCCTCAGCAACGCGCTGCCCATCCGGTTTGCCGCGCCCCTCGTCCCTTAACCGGTCTTGCCACGCACCCCTCCGGCGCGCCGCGTCTCCCCACAAACGGGGGGACGGGCTTTCCCAATTTGGTGGGCGTGAATTCAGTCATCCCTGGGGCGTGGCGGGCGCCGCGACTCTTTAAGCAGGCAATGGGCCGGAGCGCTCCGGTCCCAGCGCTACAACAGCGCTGTTTCCCAGGGTATCGGAGAGGTCCCAATGAAATCGAAACTCCTAGCTAGCGTCTCCTTCGCCGTGTTGCTGAGTTCCGGGGTCGTGTACGCCCAAGAGGCCACCATCTCGGCCGATGGCGCCGGCGCGGCCGCGAACGGCGGCACCGCCGCCAGCGACAGCTCAACGACCACCACCACGACCACCAACACCGACAGCTCGGCCAATGATTCGGGCAACGACAACTCGATGACGAGCACAGATAGCTCCGACAATTCGACGATGACCGATAATTCCGACAACTCGACCCACACGCTCAGCGTCGCGGACTCGGGCAATCAGACCAGCACCGACAGTTCGACCAACGGCTCGGGTAACGACAATTCGACGACGAACACCGACAGCTCGGACAATTCCGACAATTCGAGCTTCAGCGTCGCCGATTCGGGCAACGACAGCTCGACCAACGACTCCGGCAACGACAACTCCAACAATTCCGACAATTCGACGACGAGCACCGACAGCTCGGACAATTCGGTGAACACTTCGGATTCCGGAAACACCGATTCGAGCACCGACAGCTCGACCACCACCACGACCACGACGACCGACAATTCCGACAATTCGGATAATTCGGACAATTCCGACAACTCCGACAATTCGGACAACTCGACCTTCAGCGTCGCGGACTCGGGTAACGACAGCTCGAACAACTCGACGAACGATTCCTATAACGACAGCTCGGACAATTCCGACAACTCCGACAATTCCAACAACTCGACCAACGATTCCGGTAACGACAATTCGGATAATTCCGATCATTCGATCAGCGTCGCGGATTCCGGCAACGACAACTCGGATAACTCCGACAATTCCGACAACTCGACCAATACCACCACCGACAATTCGGTCACGGTCGCGGACTCGGGCAACGACAACTCGGACAATTCCGACAACTCCGACAGTTCGACGAACGACTCCTACAACGACAGCTCGGACAACTCGACCAACGATTCGAATAACGACAGCTCGGATAACTCCGACAACTCGACCACCACCATCAGCGATTCGTACAACGACATGACCCGCACCGCTTCCGCGTCGGCCGCGGCCGGCACGGGCACGGCGGCGAACGCGGGCGCGTTCGGCGGCGACGCCGTCGTCTCTTCGTCCGCACTCTCGAACTTCGTCACCGGCGTCAACGTCACCTTCAACGTGCCCGCGGCGTCCGGGAACGGCGGCATGGGCGGAACCGACGAAGACGAAGACGGCGGTCCTGGCGGCGGCAGCGGGACGGCCGGCAGCCTGATCAACAACAGCGTCTCGACGGGCGACGCCGCGTTCCAGAACTTCGCCGGCTTGCAAGCCTTCAACCTGAATACAGGCGTTGGGGCCTCACAGAACGCCAGCGTCAACGTGGCCGTTTCGACGGGCACGCTGAACATCGGCGGCTTGGACTAACCGATGCTTGTTGGGAAGCCGCGGGAGCGACTCCCGCGGCTTCCTCCTTCACTTTTCAGCCCGGCGGAGTGTGTTGTGAACCTGTCCCGCTATCGACGTGACGCCATCATTTTTGTGACCATCATCGTGATGGTCTACGCGGGCAACATCGCCTACGTCCTCGCGTCCGAGCCCGCGCCGTTTGGGCCGCCCGTCCGGGAGAACACCCTCCAGGCCATTTCCGGGGGGGCGGATCTGTCGCTCGCCGCGCTCGCGGAACAGACGGGAACCGTCACGAACAACAGCGTCAACGGAAACTCCGTGACCGGCACGATCACCTTCGACGGACAAGCGTTCCAAAATCTGAACGGCCTTGCCGTGGTCAGCGCCAATACCGGCAACAACGTGTCGATCAATTCGACCATGCAAGTGAACATCGCCATCGGGGCCGCACCATGAGCGCGCACCTCCTTCAGGCCGTGATCGTCCAGGCCTTGATCGTCACCGGGCTCGCGTGGAGCCTCGGCGGCTGTTCGGCCGGCCCGCTCAAGGACGGGCGCAGCGCCTTTTCACCGGGCGGCGCCGACGTCCGCGTCCCGATGGCCTCATTGTCCGAGCGGCGATTCACCGCCGTGGTCCGCCAGCAATATGACTTCAGTTGCGGCTCGGCCGCGCTGGCGACGCTTCTGACCTATCACTACGGTGATCCGCAACCGGAGCCGGCCGTGTTTCTGGGCATGTGGCGTGAAGGCGACCGCATCCAGATTCAAAAAGCGGGATTTTCGCTGCTCGACATGAAGCGCTATCTCAAGGAACGCGGTTTCGACGGCAACGGCTATCGCGTCTCGCTGGACCAGATCGCCAAGACCGGGTTGCCCGGCATCGCCATGATCGAGACCAAGGGATACCGGCATTTCGTCGCGGTCAAAGGCGTCTATGCCGGGCAGGTCCTCGTCGGCGACCCCGCGTTCGGCGTGCGCCTCATCCCCGCCGAGGAATTCGCGGCGGCGTGGAACGGCATTTACTTTGTGGTCGAAAAAGACGGGCACAAACCCGCCTTCAACGCGGCCAGCGACTGGCGCGTCGTCAATCGTGCCCGCTATGTCGGGGCGATGGATCTCGAGAGCCTGCAGGCGGCTGCGCTTTTCCGTTTAGGATTTGGGGAGTTCTGATGAAACAATGGCCCAGCGTCATCACCGCGGTCGCCTTTGCCTCCGCGCCGGCGTCCGCGGGTGTTCCGCCGTTCGCGACACAGCCCATATCGGACTCTGAACTCGCCGCGACCACCGGCGGCTTCAGCACACCGGTCGGAATCGACGTGAACTTCGCGGTGGAGATCAACACGCGCATCGACGGTCAACTCGCCCTGCGCAGCGTCCTGAAACCCGGCATCGAACCGGTGACGGTGCATGTGCCCCCCGTCGCGCCCCCCATGATCGACGTCCCGCCGGTCGTCGTCGCCCCGGTCGATATTCCGCCGGTCGCCGTTCCGCCTGTGCACGTCGCTCCCGTTGATGTGACGCCCGTGAATGTATCGCCGGTGAGCGTCCCGCCTGTGACTGTTCCGCCCGTGACTGTTCCGCCCATCACCGTCGGCACGGCGCCCGTGCCGGCCAACCCGACGATTACCCCGCCGATCCTCGACGCGACTTTCAACCCGCCGGCGGTTCAGCAGGCTCTGCCGGCCATCAATGTGGCGATTGGCGCGATCGGCTCCGCTGCCGGTGCTGCTGGCGCTGCTGTCGGCGGCGCGGCGGGCACTGAACACGTCGTTGTTCCGACGACGGCACCAATAGAATCCGCCTTCGGCAAGGTCACGGTGGAACCGTCACGCACCGGCCCCCAGGTCCTTCTCGCCGGCCCGGATATCGAAGTCCGGCACATGCTGGGCCAGGCCACGACCGTGATCGCCAACGTCGCGAACGACCGCGTCATCGACACAACCACGATCGTTCATCTCGATCTGCCGAACGTGCAAGGTTTCGCGCTGGGCTCAGTCTTGTCACGCATCGACGACGCCATTCGGCGGGATTGACCCTAAAGCACGAACGGGATTCTCAAACTCGTGCGGATATCGGTCGCGTCGTCGGTCGCGCCGACTTCCACCGCCCAATTCAGGGTCGTGTTCTCGCTCATGCGATAGCTGACGCCGAAGAGGTAACGGCCCACCTGCAGGTCCCGGGACTCGCTGGTGATCGGCCCCGACAGCAGCGGCGGTTCCAGGGGTCCCTGACTTTGCATGACACGCGTGACCGTGCGCGTGCCGAAGGACCATGTGTGGCCGTAGCCCAGGTTGAAAGACATGCGCTCGTTCAGCGACACGCCGAAGCCGAGATTGACGTTGAGTGAATCGCCGGGCTTTACATAATCGATCTGCGAAGACCCGATCATGGTATCGATGTCGCGCCCGAAGTTGCGTGTATAGCCAAGCGTCCCGAAAAGGACCGCGGGATCCGTGGGCATGATCGCCGTAAGCCCTCCGGAAGCGCCCCAGAAACCCGCACCCGTCGCCGCCTCGGTCGGCGCACCGGAGAAATCGCGATCGACCTTGAAAGGATCGGACCCCGTCGGCGCGACACCTTGAATGTTCGCGATCAGAAACGGCCAGCCGCTGCGGCCGTCGGTCAGTTGGTACCGCGCGGAGATCTCGACGTCGCCGACGCCTGTGCCGGTTGCGGCGAAATCGCGCACGCCGGCTTGAGAGCCCGGCGGATTGTTGGACCCCGCGATGGGCGCGAGAACGGAACGATCCGAGCGATAGACGTACGGCACACGGCCGCCGACCTCGAATCTGGAACTCAAGCCGAACCTCGCCGCGACCGACCCGACCACGGAATCCTGGCGGCTTTCGTTGACATCGAACACGCCGACCAGCACGGATTCGATGATTTCGATCCCGCGGAAGAGGACGCGGTTGCGATCGGCGTGCGCATATTCGACACCGCCTTCGACCGTGAACTGTCCCGCGCGGCTGACAATGCCGCCTTGGTCGCCCAGGACGGAAATGGGCGGGGGCGCTTCCTCCGGCGGGGCCTCGCCGACGGGACGCGGAGTTTCCGCCGCCTGCGGCAAGGAGGCGCAAGCCATGGACGTAAGCGCGCCGAACAAGCCGGCGCGCACGCGACGATGACGCATAGCCGATATCTCCGAATGATATGTGCAACTTCACGCAGCAGAACCCACAAGGGGGCAAACGTTCCTCATTCGAGATTGTTCACGGCAAACGGGAGGAGATGCGAAGTGTGACAATCGGGCCGCAGATCGCGCCTGGTCGCGTTGCGGCGCAAACAAGCGGAAATCCGCTTGGTTTCGCAAATTCAAGAACTTGCGCTGACCCGGCGGCTCGTGGCTTTATTGTTGCCGGGGTGCGGAAGGTGCGCGCGGGCGCGCCTCCGAGGTCATGCGGGGGGTCAGTGCGTTTCGGAAAATATGTTACGGCTCTCGCCGTCCTTTTGGGGACGGCGGAAGCAACGCCCGCATTTGCGCAACGCGCCGCGGAAAACGCGCTGACGTCGGCCGAGGACGCCTTCGGCACGACGGTCGGCGGCGAGAGCATCGGTCTTTACAGTGCCACCAACGCCCGCGGTTTCAGCCCGGTGCGCGCCGGGAATGTGCGCATCGAGGGGCTGTACTTCGACAGCCGCGGCGGCGGCGGGGGCCAGGTGCGCATGTCCTCGCGCGTCATCGGCCAGGCGACCGTGCGCGTTGGCTTGTCGGCGCAATCCTATCCGTTCCTCGCCCCCACCGGGGTCGCCGATTACACGCTCAGGGTCCCCGGCAGCGAGTCCCGCCTCAGCACGGTGTTCCGCGCAGGCTATCCTGAAGTCGAAGGCATCGAGATCGACGGCCAGATTCCGGTCACCGAGAACTTCAGCGTCGGCCTGGGGGTGAGCGGCGAACACAATACGACCGATTACGGTCAGAAGAACTACAGCGTCGACGGCGCCGTCGTCGGACGCTGGAACATCGGCGACTTCGGCCAGTTCATTCCGTTCTGGAGCCGCAGCCGCACCTTTGAAAACGTATGGGCTCCCCTCATCTTCCTCGGCGGCACGGAGCTGCCGGCGAAATATGACCGCGATTGGTCGTTCACGCAGGACTGGGCCTACTACAACACCGACGACACCAACTACGGCGGCGTATTCAAGGGCGGCTGGGACGATTGGCGGATTTCGGCCGGGCTGTTCCGTTCCGTGGCCTGGCGCCTTGAGGATTCAAGCCAGGCCCACTATCGCAACGTCATGGCGGACGGATCGGCGCAGCTTCAATATCAGCGCCTCGGGGTGTGGCCCCTGCCCCACTCCAGCAAGTCCGGTGAAGTGCGCCTCTCGCGCATCATCACCGAAGGCGGCCGCCGCCACACGATCCACATCAACGCGCGCGGCAAGGCCTCGGGCACCGGCAACGGCGGCAATACGTCGCAGAGCGCGGGCCCCATCCAGTTCGGCACACCGATCGAACTGCCCCGCCCCACCTTCGCCGCCGGCACGCGCGGCCGCGAGTATGTGCGCCAAGGCACGCTCGGCCTCAGCTACGGCGTTCTCTGGAAAGACGTCGGCGAATTTTCGGCCGGCTTGCAACGGACCTTCTATAAACGGTTCACCGTGGGAACGAGTTCGACTCACAGCACGACTCAGGAGTGGCTCTACAACGCCACCGCGGCGATCTACGTGTCCGAACGCCTGGTCCTGTACAGCGGCTACACCCGCGGGCTCGAGGACGCGCCGCGCGCCCCGCCCTATGCCGCCAACGGCGGCGCGGGCGCGGCCGCGACATTCACCCAGCAAATGGACGGCGGCCTTCGTTATACGCTGATGCCCGGCCTGCGCCTGGTCGCCGGCCTGTTTGAAGTCAAGAAGCCGTTCTTCGACCTCGACCAGAATGTGTTCTTCCGCGAACTGGGCAACGTGCGCCATCGCGGCGTCGAAGTGTCCCTGAGCGGCAGCCCGGCCCCGGGTCTTACGGTGGTCGCGGGGGTGGTCGGTTTGCGGGCGCGTCTGTCGGGGCCCATGGTGGCGAACGGCGCGATGGGCGCCATCCCGCCCGAAACCATTCCGCTCAACGGCATCCTGAACGTTCAATACGGCCCGGCGAGCTGGAACGGATTCTCGGTGGACGCGCGCATGTCGTACAACGATTCCTACATGGCGAATGTCGAGAATACCTTCAAGTCGGCGGCCGTCGCCATGGTGGACGTCGGTACGCGCTACCGCTTCAAGATCGCCGAGCAGCAGGCCCTGCTGCGTTTCCAGGTCTCCAACGTCTTCAATGTCTGGGAATGGAAAGTCACGGGGACCCAGAAACAGATCGAGCCCACGCCGCAGCGGAAATTTTCGTTGCAACTCACCGTCGATTATTAGGTTATCGGCCCTCAATACACGGAGGAGAACGCCTTGCGTTCCGCAAAATGGAGTTACGTCATCGCCGCCCTGATGACGGTGGGCGGCGGCGCAAGCGCGTATGCGCAGCGCGCCGACGAGAATGCGCTGGAGTCCGCCGAAGACGCCTTCGGCACGACGGTCGGCGGGGAAACCATCGGACTTTATAGCGCCACGAGCGCCCGCGGCTTCAGCCCGGTGCGCGCGGGCAATCTGCGCCTCGAAGGACTGTTCTTCGATGCGCGGGGCGGCGGCGGCGGCAATGTGAAGCTCTCGAACCGCCTCGTCGGCCAGAACAGCATCCGCGTCGGCCTTTCGGCGCAGTCCTACCCCTTCCCGGCGCCGACCGGGATCGCCGACTTCACCATCCGCATTCCCGGTGAAAAATCGGCGCTGAGCACCGTCTTTCGCGGCGCCTATCCCGAGACGGTGGCGTTCGAACTCGACGCCCAGGCCCCCGTCACTGACCGTTTCAGCCTTGGCGGCGGCTTCAGCATCGACCGGGCCATGGGGGACTGGGCCGTCACCAACTACAATCTCGACGTCGCGATGATCGGCCGATGGAAAGTGACCGACGGCTTCCAGGTGATGCCGTTCTACAGCCGGCAGCGCCAGTTCGGAAACGAATGGGGGCCGTTCATTTTCTCGGCCAACACCGATCTTCCTCCTAAATTCGACCGGTCGAAGTCCCTGACCCAACGCTGGTCGGACTTCAACAACGATGACGCCAATTTCGGCACCATCACGCGCGCGAACTGGAACGGCTGGAATTTGAGCGCGGGTATATTCCGGTCCATCTCGTGGCGCCGCGGCGGAGAGTCGACACAGCTCCACTGGCGGAATGTACAGGCGAACGGCAACGCCGACCTGTACTCCGTCACGCTGGCCGCGCAGGCCAACCCCAATGAAAGCACGTCGGGCGAAGCCCGCCTTACACGCGATTTCGTCGAGGGCGACCGGCGGCACACCTTCTATTTCAACACACGCGCCAAACGGATCCAGAACGGCTACGGCGGGAACGCGACCCGTCTCATTGGAACGGGAAACATCCTCGATCCCATGGTGCTGCCGGACCCAAACGTGCGCGCGGGCACGCGCGGGCGCGAGTATGTGCGCCAGTATTCCGGCGGCGTCAGCTATCAGTTGCTGTGGAAGGATCTGGGCGAATTCTCCGCCGGCTTGCAGCGCACGCGCTATACGCGCTTCACGCGGATCGTCGATCAGACACCCGCGGAGACAACGAACGAATGGCTCTATAACGCCACGCTCGCCGCCTATCTTTCAAAGAGCCTGGTGCTTTACAGCGGCTACACGCGCGGCCTCGAAGACGCGCCGCGCGCGCCGCCCTACGCCGTGAATGCCGGCGCCAGCGCCTCGGCGACCATCACCGCGCAAATCGACGGCGGCTTTCGCTACACGGTCATGCCCGGACTGACGTTGGTCGGCGGCTTGTTCGAAGTGAAGAAGCCGTTCTTCGACCTCGATCAGACCGGCTTCTTCAAAAGCCTCGGCAATGTGCGTCATCGCGGCGTGGAAGTGTCGCTCAGCGGCAGTCCCCTGCCCGGCCTGACCGTGGTGACGGGGCTCGTCGGCCTCAAGGCGCGTTTGTCGGGGCCGCTTGTCGACAACGGCACCATGGGCGCCATTCCGCCCGAAACGGTGCCGCTGACGGGTCTGTTCACCCTCCAATACGGCCCGCAAAGCTGGAAGGGCTTCTCGATCGACGGACGTTTCAGCTACAACGACCCCTACACCGCGAACGTCGAAAACACTTTCAAATCCGCTTCGGTCAGGACCGTGGACGTCGGCGCGCGCTATCGTTTCAAGCTCGCGGACAACAACGCCCTTCTGCGTTTCCAGGTCCAGAACCTGTTCGACGTGTGGGAGTGGCAGGTCCAGGGCACACAGCGCCAGATCCAACCGACCCCGCGCCGGAAAGTCTCGCTGCAACTCACCGTGGATTACTGACCCCAAACAAAAACGGCGGCTCTCATCGGAGCCGCCGTTTTCGTTTCCGCGAAACCTTTAGACCAATGCGGCCTTGAAGGTCGCGAGCATGCGGCTCCACGCCTTCTCGGCCTGGGCCTGGTCATAGACGGCGGCGTCGGGCGGACACCAGCCATGCTGCGCCGGATACACTTCGATCTCCGCCTTCAGCTTGTTCTTGGCGAATTCATCGCGCAGCACGTCCTTGGCGGCCGGCTGCTGCTGGTCGTCGTTTTGCGCGACGGCGAACAGGTACTGCGCCTTGATCTTCGAGACGAGCAGATGCGGGCTGTTGGGCTGGTCGGTGACGAGGCCGCCGCCATGGAACGACGCCGCGCCGCCGACGCGGTCCGGACGCTCCGCCGCCGTGCGCATGGTGATCGGACCGCCCATGCAATAGCCGGTGGTGCCCATCTTCTTGCCGGTGTCGACGACGCTCTGGCTGTCGAGCCAACCGATGAAGACCTTGGCGTCGGTGACATGGGTCGCCGGGCTGAGGGTGCTCATGAGTTTCATGATCTGCGCGCGGTCGTCCGGCTTGGCGAAGTCGAGGCCGGCCGGAAGCGCCGGGACCTTGGCCGTGCGGTAGTAGGGATTGACCGTCAGCACGGCGTAGCCCGATTCCGCGAGACGCTTGCCCATCTGGGTGAACGCGGGACGCAGGCCGAACGCATCGGGCCACACCAGCACCGCGGGCGCCTTGCCGGCAACGGGATGGACGAAATGCGCCTCGGCTTCACCGTCGGGCGTCTTGATCGTGACATTGGATTCTTTCACGTCCACCGCGTTGGCGGCGCGCGGCAAGGCGGCCATCAGGCTTGCCCCGATGGTGAGCGCGCCGAGACGTCTGCGGCTCAACTGGGCCTCGGCCATATCCGTCATTGAATGTTCGTCGCACATAAAATCCCCTCCTCACGTTAAGGCCGCCTACCGCGGCCGGGTTAAGGCCGGTCAGTCTACCTGAGGGAGCGCGGCGGCCGCCATCACAGACCTGTGTTGAAAAGGCGCTTGTTTCCAAGGGCCTAAGGGCCGGTTAGAGTACCGCAAACGAGGCAGAGAGAGCGCTATGGCCGAGGGTGAAGGCAAGGCCGCCGTAGTGACGGGCGCCGGGACGGGGATCGGGCGCAACCTGGCGCCGACCTTGCTCGCGCACGGCTATAAGGTCGCCTTCATGGCCGCGATCCCCCTCAACGCCAATGTCCAGTTCATGACGGTCATGGCGACCGCCACGCCGTTCATGGGCCGCGGCTGACGTGGCCGCGCCGCAGGCATCGCACGCGGGTGTGAACCGGCTCGCCTCTCTCGCCGCCGCGGCGCTCGTCGTTCTCATCAACCTTGTCCTCCAGCCGCCTTGGCAAGTGGGAATGCCGTCCGTTTCGCTGGACCCGTCCTGGGCCATGGTGCTGCTGCACGCCTTCGATCACGGCTGGCAGTTCGGCGAAGACCTGATCTTCACGTACGGTCCGCTCGGCTTCATCATGGTGCCGCAGTACCACCCGGGCCTGTATTGGATCGCGCTCGGTTATTGGCTGATCTTCCACGGCACGCTCGCCGCAGCCTATTGCGTGCTGTTTCGCGGCGCGGACGTCTGGAAGCTGGCGCTTCTTGTCGCCGTCTCGCTTATCGCCACATACAGCTGGGCGCGCGACGGCGCGCTGTTCGCCGCCTGCTTTATCCTGTTCCTGCTCGCCCGGAAGGACGAGCGCCTTGCAACAGGCATAGCGATCGTCCTGACGATCCTGATGGCCGCCGCGGCGCTGATGAAAACAACATCCCTGCTGCTCGCGCTGCCCACCATCGTCCTGGTGGACCTGAGCCGCGCCGTCATCCTCAAGAAACCGCCTGTTTTCACGGCTATCTTCGCCGTCGGTTTTCTTGCGGCCTATGGGGCGGCGGGGCAGTCCCTTGACGCTCTCGGAACATATCTGTTCACGGCCTTCGAGGTGTCGCGGGGCTACGGCGAGGCAATGCATGTCTACGGCGCGATGAAAGAGCTCGCGCTGTTCGCCTTGGTGGTCTTAAGTCTCTTCGCCCTCATCACGGCGCAGGAATTCAAGAAAGCTCGGATCGGGGGGCTTTTCCTCGCCGCGATGACGGCCGGATTCCTGTTCGTCATCGCGAAATCCGGCTTTGTGCGCCATGACGTGGGCCATGTCATGATCCCCTGGACCGCGCTGGTCCTGGCGGCCACGGCTTACCTTCCCGAACTTCAATTCTCGCGGCCGGCGCGCGCGCTGTTCACCGGAGCGATCTTCGCAAGCGCGGCGGCCTGTTGCGTCACATATGTGGGCGGCGCCCGCGAGGCGGGCCGCACGGCGCCGGCCGGCGGCATCTTGCTCGGCGATATGGTGAGCCAGCTTCATCACGACACAGAGAGCGTCGGGACCGTTCTGCTCGGCGGTCAGGTCGCGGCCTTCGAAGCCGCCTATCGGGCCCAAATGTCGAGCCTGCGCGCGCAAAGCCCCGTGCCGGACCTGCACGAAACCCTCGACATCTTCGGCGTAAACCAGGCTATCGCCCTGGCCAGCGCGGCGGACTACCGCCCTCGCCCGATCTTTCAAAGCTATTCAGTTTACACACCCGATCTGATTGAGCGCAACCGCGCCGCTCTCATTGGTCCGCGCGCGCCCGAGACCATCCTGTTTGAAATCGACACCGTCGACGGCCGCTACCCGAGCCTCGATGAAGGCGCCCTATGGCCGGACCTCTTACGTCTCTACGACGTCGCCCGCTATGAGAACGGCTATGCGGTGCTGAAGCGCCGCACCGCGCCGCGCGATGTCGTGCTCTCCGACCTGCACCGGGACAACATCGCGTTTGGCCAGGATATGGATGTCTCGGCGTGGGCGGACGGTCTTGTCTGGGTGGAACTCGATATCCGCCCCACCCTCCTCGGCCGTGTGAGAAGTCTCCTGTTCAAGCCGCCCCTGCTGATGATGACGGTGACCACGGACGCGGGAAATACCCAGACATTCCGCATCGTGCCCGGCATGACCGCCAAGGGCTTCCTGCTCTCACCCCTGGTCGAGACCACCGATCAGTTCGCGCTGCTGCCCGCGCGCGATGAAAGCATCGCACGCTTCTCCGTCGCCGCGGTCGGCCGTCCCGCGGGCGCCTTCGCGGAACGGATCGGCGTACGCCTCAAGCGCCTGACGATCGCGGGCGAAAATGAACGGCCGCCGGAATTGGACATAGCGGCCTTGTCGCGCCTTCGTACCCTCAGAGCCCTCGCGGCGAGCGCCGGCGCTATTCCCGGCCAGAAGAAAGCGCAGGTCCTGCCCGATGGGAAGGCGCTGGCCCACGCGCCTACGAGCTTGTCTCTGCCGGTGCCCGAGGGCGCCGCGGAGTTGCGTTTTAGTTACGGGATTCTCGACGGCGCCTGGGCCGAGGGCCGTGACGGCGACGGTGCCTGCTTCCGCGTCAGCGCCGGCAAGACCGTGCTTCACGAAGCCTGCCTCGATCCAAAACGCGTTGCGGAGGATCGCGCCCTTCAAAGCACGGCGGTTTCCGTGCCGGCGGGCGTATCGCGCGTCTCGTTCCAAACGCTCCCGCGCGAGAACACGGAGTGGGACTGGACCTACTGGTCCGACGTTCAATTCAAATAAAGCCGCCTGCTTAAATGGAAAAAGGGGAGCTTTTGGCTCCCCTTTTCCTTTTCGTCTCTCGAAACCGCGATTACATGCGGAAGCGGATACCGGCGTAGAACCGGCGGCCGATCGTGTCGTACATCTGCGGATTGACGGTCATGTACCAGTAGTTGGTGCTGGCGACCATCGGCGGTTCCTTGTCCATTAGGTTCATGATGTTGAGGAAGCCGGTGAGTTTTCCACCCTGCTCCGTCTCCATGAAGTCGTAGCTGATCGACAGATCCTGGTAGAAGCGGCTGGCGATGTGGTTGTAGTCGATCGTCGGCGCGTAGCTGGTCCAGGCAGGGCAGCTGCCCGGCTGACATTCGACATAACGCGACGTACCGCCGCCGTACACACCCGAGCTCATATAGCGGCCGGTCCAGCCGATATCGATATTGTCGAGCGAGTAACCGACATTGAACAGCCAGCGCCAGGACAGCGGACCCGTGCCGCTGTTGGTGCCCGCGGCGTCGACCGGCGGATTGCGCCGGTCGTCACGCAGCGATTCGATGATGTTCGTGCCGACGGCGCGGAACGACAGGTCGCCGGCCCAGCTCTCGACAATGCGGTCCAGGCTGGTCCGGTAGGACATCTCGATGTCCAGACCCTTCTGGCTCAGGAAGGCGAGGTTTTCAGGCTGGCTGTTGATCACCTGGATCTGGCCGATGGTGTAGCCGAGCGCTCTGTCCGCATCCGTGAGCGCGAAGCGCTTGATGGCGTTACAGAGGATCGAGGTGCCGCCGGAATCGAAGCAGCGCTGCAGCACTTCACCCGGCGTTTCGATCGCGCCGTTGATCGTGATGTCGTAGTAGTCGACCGACGCGCTGAAGCCTTCGAACCACGACGGCTGGTAGACGACGCCGACGCTGGTGGTATCGGCCTTTTCCGGCTCGAGCAGCGGGTTGCCGGAGGTCGAGTTGAGCCAGCTGTACTGCTGAGCCTGCGTCGACGATTGGCCGGGCAGCGTGCGGAACGGATCCACCAGACCGGGCGACTGGCCGCCGCCGCCCGCGTTGTACAGTTCACCGAGGTTGCCGGCGCGGATGTCGCGCGAACGGGTCGCGCGGATACGCACTTCATCGACCGGCGCGTAGGTCGCCCCGACCTTCCACGTCACGACGAAGCCGGACGTCGAGTAGTCGGTGGCGCGGACGGCGCCGTTCAGGTCCAGCGAGCGGGCCCACTCTTCGTCCTTGGCGAGCGGGATGACCGTTTCGATGAAGCCTTCTTTGACGTTGTACTTTCCGAGGGTGCCTTTGTAGTTACCCGCGGTGTAGGAGCTGGTCAGGCACTTCGGGCAGTAGCCGGCGATATCGCCGGGCGACACCGATTCCGTACGGTATTCGGCGCCAAGCGCGAGCGACACGGGGCCGGCCCACGTATCGACAGGCTCGCCGGTCATCGAGAACGCGTAGAAGTTCTGACGGCTGCGCTGATACAGCTGCGCGCGGCCCTTCACATAGTCGATGGCGGCTTGGCTGTTCACGCCGGAACCGAACGGATTGAACGGCACGCACAGCGGATCGTCGTTCGCGGGATTCGTATCGGCGTTGCCGCGGCAGACGATCTGGCCGTTCGCGAGACGAACGGAATCCAGGGCGTTGGTGGCGACGCCGCCGAGGCCGCGCAGGCGGCCGAGATCGAGCACGCGGCCCGAAAGGTCGCCGCGGGTCAAACCGGTTTGACCGTGGAGCTTCCATTCCCAATCCGTGTTGAAGGCGTTCGTGGTTCCTTCGAGGCCGGCTTGATAGGTCCAAAGTTCGCGGTAGTTGTCGGTCTGGATGTACGGCACGTCGAACAGGAAGCTGCCCATCGTGAAGTTCGTCAGGCCGAGCGCCGTCATGCGCGCCGCGATCGACGGATCGAGATACGGGTTGTCCTGACGGATCACCAGGTTGCCGAGCTGATCGTCCAACTTCGAACGGGCGTAGCCGTAGCTGTAGGTATAGATGAAGTTGGCGTAGGCCGTGACGTTGTCCGTCAGGTCATAGCTGGCGCGCGTGAAGTAGGCCTGGCGCGTGACATGGTTGGATAGAGACTGGTTGTAGTAGGTGGCGTCCGACATCGCCCAGTCGCCGCCGACCGTGAACTGCGAGTTGGTCAGCGAGCCGTACTGATAGTTGCCCGCGGCGCGGCCGTTCTTGTCGAACAGCGTGCCCTTGAGCGGGCCGGCCGTGATGATGCCGTTCGGCGCCGCGAGGATGGAGCCGACCTGGCTGCGCACGAGGAAGCGGGGATTGAGCGGCGATGCGCCGGTGGCGGCATTCGCGGTCGCGGCCCACAGCGGGTTTTCGACGATGTGATAGGTGTCGTAACCCCAGAACTCGCCGCGCGACTTTCCGGCGCCGAAGATGCCCTTGTTCCAGGCATGTTCGCCCGAGAACAGGAAGTGACCGCGTCCGCCGGCGAACGGCGTGCCCGCCGTCAGGCTGACCTTGTAGTTCGGATCGTCGCCGCGCGCGGTGATGCCGGCCTGGACTTCCGCCTTGACGCCCGTGAACTCGCGATCGAGCACGAAGTTCACGACACCGGCGACGGCGTCCGAACCGTAAGCGGCGGACGCGCCGCCCGTCACGACGTCGACGCGGCTGATCAGCGGCGTCGGAAGGTCGGAGGCGTTCACGGAGCCGTTCACGTCGCCCGACACGAAGCGGTTGCCGTCGAGCAGGACCAGGGTGCGGTAGGAATCCAATCCGCGCAGGTTCAAGTTGTTCTGCGACTGGCGGCCGGTGGAGATTTCGTTACCGCCCGAGGTCGTGCTCTGCGCGCCGGCGAAGGCCGGCAGGCGCATCACGAAGT
>JAYSFT010000033.1:0-21653 GCA_041913245.1 Rhodospirillaceae bacterium
TTCTTGAAGGCGGCGGCGTAGCTGAAGGTCCGGTCCATCGGATTGGACGCCGGCGAGTGCTGATGGAGAATGTTGAGGTTGAGCTGTTTCGGCCACCATTCATGGCTGGTGGGAGTGCCTCCACCAGCGGGCGTTGCACCTCCCGCCATTGATTGGGCCGCGGCAGCGGCCGCGGCAGGGCTGCTGGCGGCGGCGACGGCCGCGGCGAGGACCGTGGTCGCAGTCAAAACATTGCGGCGCGAGGGCGCCGATTCCCCCGTCGAGAAGGGGCACTTGGCTTGATCTGACATTGTCGTCTCCCGGCATTTGATGAGGTTGCAAACAAAAATAGAATGACTCCAATCTGCAGAGAGCGAATTGATCGCAATCAAGAGTGGCCGCGGATCGGAAGGTCCAAACGGTCCTTCGCGGCCAGCCATAGTCACCCGGGGCGGCCTCTAAGTCCGCGCTGCCATTGAAGAATTACGAGGAGTCTGATGTGAGATCGGGCCGCCGGTTTTTTGGCGCCCCGGATCCGAAAATCTCAGTCCGTCACGGGCGGCGCACCGCCTTCTCGGCTTGGAACCTCACCGGGCGCGACCGTCATGACATCCTGCCACTCAGGGTGTTTGAGATAGCGCGCGCGGACATAGGGGCAATGGGGAATGATCTTGAACGGGGTCGCGCGGGCGTCGGCAATAAGGCGATCGACCAGCGCCGCGGCGGCGCCGGTTCCTTTCAGGCGCTCCGGGGCCCCGGTGTGGTCGGCGCTGATGAGCCCCGGGCCGCGATGCGTAAAAGTCAGTTCGGCTTCGGCGTCGATGCCCTCGACGCGGGCGACATAACGACCATGACGTCCGTCGTCTTCCCTGGTGATGGTTATGCTGGCCACCGGCAGATCCCCTTTATGACTTGTTGCTCGATCCTAGTCGTTCGATTCTGGGCACGGGCCGCTCATCGGGGTCGCCGGGCGGCCCAAATGCCGTGGATCGACGCCCATCAACCGAACAGCTTACCCGCCACTTCCGCCACGCGCCGTCCCTGATAGCGCGCCCCGTCGAGATCAATTTCGCTGGGCTGGCGGGCGCCGTTGGCGCCGGCGATGGTCGTGGCTCCATAGGGCGCACCGCCGACGATGTCCTTATCGTTCATCTGTCCCGCGTGGCCATAGTCGAGCCCGACGATCGTCATGCCGAAATGCAGAAGATTGGCGATGATCGAGAACAACGTCGTTTCTTGGCCGCCATGCTGGGTGCCGGTCGAGGTGAAGGCCCCACCCACTTTGCCGTTGAGCGCACCGCGCGCCCACAGACCGCCAGCCTGGTCGAGAAAAGCCGCCATCTGCGATGAGATGCGTCCGAAGCGGGTGCCGGTGCCGACAATGATCGCGTCGTAGTGCTCCAGGTCGGCAATCGCGGCAATCGGCGCGGCCTGGTCGAGTTTGAAATGGGCGTTACGCGCGATGGCTTCGGGCACCGTTTCCGGGACTCGCTTGACGTCGACTTTCGCCCCGGCGGACCGGGCGCCCTCGGCAACCGCCTCGGCCATCTTCTCGATATGACCGTAGGCCGAGTAATAGAGAACGAGAACTTTGGGCATTTCAAATCCCTTGCTGGATGTTTCCTGAATCTGAGCGCGTGGCCGGTTCGATCCGGCGCCGCGCGGCATCGTGCGCGGCGAGCGACGTGCCGCCGACCGCATCGGCGACGACATAGACCTCGCAACCTTCCTTCAGCGCATCGAGGGCGGAAAGGCGAGGCAAGCTTCGGTCCACAGCGCGGTCATGATCAGCTTCTTGCGTCCCGTCGCCTTGACGGCCGCCTTGAACTCGACGTCTTCCCAACTGTTGATCGCGGTCCGGTCGTAGGTCGGCAGATGGTCGGCCTTAGGGTCGCGGCGCACTTCACTGGTCATGGGATATCTCCTGTTGTCGGCACATGTATGGATCGCGGCTATTGATCAGGCGTCGACCATTTGGCCGAACTTGCCGCTGTTGAAGTCGGTAACGGCCTGGCGGATTTCGGCGTCCGTGTTCATCACGAACGGACCATAACCTGCGATCGGCTCGTCGATCGGCTCGCCCGTCAGCACCAGCACGGTCGCATCGCCGTCGGCGTCGATGGTGACGCCGCCGCCTTCGCGCGAGAGCAGTACCATCTCGGCTTCACCCGCCGCCTGGCTGCCGCCGACCGTGATATGGCCGGAGAGCACCACAAGGGCACTGGTGTGACCTTCGGGCAGGTCGAGTTTCAGAGAAGCCCCGGCCGTAAGGCGAAGGTCCCACATGTTGATCGGCGTGAACGTCCGCGCAGGTCCCTTGGCGCCGGCAAACTCGCCCGCGATGATCCTCGCCTTGCCCGCCTTATCGGGGAGGCAGACCACCGGAATCTCCGCCGAGGCGATGGCCTGGTATCCGGCCGGGCTCATCTTGTCCTTCGCGGGCAGGTTGACCCACAGCTGCACCATACGGAACGGGCCGCCCGACTTCGTGAAGGCCGGCGAATGGAACTCCTCATGGAGGATGCCGCTCGCGGCCGTCATCCACTGCACGTCGCCGGGACCGATGGTGCCGCCGTTGCCGGTGGAATCGCGATGCGAAACTTCACCTTCATAGACGACCGTCACGGTCTCGAAGCCGCGATGCGGATGCTGACCGACGCCGCGCGGCGCCGGGGCCGGCTCGAAATAATGCGGTCCGGCAAAATCGAGCAGCAAAAACGGACTGATCCGCGCGCCGAGGGAATTGTACGAAAACAGAGAGCGCACGGGGAAACCGTCGCCGACCCAATGACGGTTGGGGTTAGAATAGCGGCCCAAAATGGTCTTCATGTTGTTTCCTCCTGCCGGGTTCCAAGTGAACCGGCGATGGAGAAATTGATAACAATGGAACGATCAAGCCGATAGACTACGAAAATGGACTTTGTGTCCTATTAATAGAACGATGCAGGACCTCAATAACCTCGCCTACTTTGTCAAAGTGGTGGACCTTCAGGGTTTCGCGCCGGCGGCGCGCGCGCTGGGAATGCAAAAGTCCAAGCTCAGCCGCCGGATCGCGCAGCTTGAAGACCGGCTCGGCGTACGGCTGATCCAGCGCTCCAGCCGCAAGTTCTCCGTCACCGACATCGGCCAATCCTATTACCAACATTGCCTGGCGATGCTGGTCGAAGCCGAAGCGGCGGAAGAGGTGATCGAGGCGATCCGCGCGGAACCCGCCGGCCTCATCCGCCTATCGTGTCCGCCCGGGTTGATCTCCTATCGCATCGGCGCCGCGATTGCCGAGTTCCTGGCCGCGAACCCAAGAGTCCGCATTCAACTCAAAGCCTACAATCGTCCGGTCGATGTGATCCGCGAAGGTTTTGACGTCGTGATTCGAACCGGCACGCCCGAACAGGATTCCGCAAGCCTCATGACGCGCAAGCTGGGCGAGGTCAGCCAGTGCCTTGTCTCAGCCCCGGCGTTATTGAAAGGCCGGCAAGCTCCCCTCATTCCGTCGGACCTCGCCGACCTTCCGGCTATCGGCCTGGGCAACAACGTGCCGGGCGGCGGCGCCGAGGGCATCGAGTGGTTGTTGGTCCACCAGGATGGATCGATAGCCTCGATTCCGGCCGACCCGCGGCTGCTTTCCGACGATCTCGCCGCGCTACGCACCGCGGCGCTTGCGGGCATAGGCATTGTTCAAATGCCTAATTTGATGATTGAAAGCGACCTTGCCGGCGGACGATTGATCTCGCTTTTGCCGCAATGGACTTCGCCCAATATTCCAGTCTACGCGGTATTCCCGACACGCCGAGGATTATTGCCTTCGGTGCGGGCATTGATCGACCATCTTGCGGGCGATTGTCACCCGTACCGCCATGGAACCTCAGGCCAGAAGGCGCCCGCAAGTCGAGAGTAAAAACGCCCCGCCGTTACGCGAGCGCGGAGAACTGAAATATTTCGACTTCGACGTCCTCGAGAGGGAAATGCGCCAGGAACGCCTTGAGTTGAAGCGAATAGTCGCCGGCATATTCATCCAAGGATTCATCCGGCGTGAAAACCAGATAAACCAGCTTCCGCGCCGCGCGTAAGGGAAAGGCATCGAGTTGCGCTTTCGCGGCGCGAAGCGTCCAGGTGAGTTTTCCGCTCAGGAATTTTTCCGCGAGGCGACCGCTGGACGGGGAATCAATCGCGCGCACCGTGCGCGCGTCATCCGACATATTTATTGTTTTGACTTCACAAAGCACCAGATCGCCATCGAGTTCCGCCTTCAAGTCGGGCGTCTTGAAGTCATATGAGGGCGGAATCATTTGAATGTCGGCGCAGCCGAGCGCGCGCAGGTGCGCGTAGCCCTTGGCTTCGCTCAAAATATCGAAAAGCGGTTCCCAGCGTTTCTTTTTGTTTCGGATGAGCCGCTTGATCGCAGACGTTTTAAGTGCGCGCCACGCGCCGTCATCCAGGAGCGACAGATCCCGCTCATAATCGGCCAAGATCGCGCGGTTGATCTCATTCGCAGCGAGGAAGCCGTCAAAGTTGCGGGCATATGAAGCTGGCTTGCGCGCATCCTCCGCTGCGGCGACCAGTTCCCTCACCCGTTCAAGTACATCCATTCGAGGGTATCCCGTTGGCCGACGTGAAGCGGTACGCGCCGCCGATCCAGGCCTCTCAAGGGTTCATTTCAACGCCCGCCGCAGCGCTTCATACACCGTATCCATGACCTTGATGCGCGCAAACTTCTTGTCGTTTCCCTCGACCAAGGTCCACGGCGCCGATTTGGTGCTTGTGCGCGCCACCATCTCATCGACGGCCGCGGCGTAGTCGCCCCACTTCTCGCGGTTTCTCCAGTCCTCGGGGGTCAATTTCCACTTCTTGTAGGATATCGTTTCACGTTCCTTGAATCGGCGGAGCTGCTCCTCCTTGGAGATATGGATCCAGAATTTGACGACAACAATGCCTTTTGCCGTCAACTGGCGTTCGAATTCGTTGATTTCCTCGAACGCGCGCGACCATTCATCCGGTTGGGCGAATTGTTCGACACGCTCGACAAGAACGCGGCCATACCAACTGCGGTCATAGATGGTCAGCCTGCCCGCCTGAGGCAGGTGTTTCCAGAAACGCCAAAGATAGTGCTGGGCGCGCTCCTCTTCCGTGGGCGCGGCTATTTGAATGACTTGAAAGTCGCGCGCATCCATTGTGGCGGTGAGACGCCGGATCGCCCCGCCCTTGCCCGCGGCGTCCGGACCCTCGAACAGGATGATCGCCGACCTTCCCTCGAAATGCAGGCGCCTGAACAGTTTGCCCAGCCCCGCGCGACGCTTTCTCAACCTTTGTTCATAGGCTTCGGTCTCGAGACGCAAAGAGAGATCAAGACGATCCAGTACCGATGTCTTTTCAGGCTCCGCGCGCGCGGGTAACGGCCTTTTTCTATGCGCCGCCCCACGGACCTGCTGTTCGAGCGCCGACAAATTGGCTTCGATCTTCGCCAATTCCGAGCGCCTCGCCTGGCTCGCCGCCGCCGCGGCCTTCGATACGCGCGCGCGCCTGGCGCTGCGCTTGGCGAGGTGTTCGGCCAGCGCATCGCGTATCGTGGTCAGGATATGCAGCGCGCGCCGGCGCGGATCGGCGCCATCCACGCGAATCCAGCGCGCTTCCTCCATGTCGGTATGGTCGGCGGCCAGTTCATGCGCGTTCTGCAATTTGCGATGTTGCTTCAAATGCTCCCAGTCCAGGGAGCCGATCCGCCAGGAACTCGCCTTATCCTCTTCCAACGCCTTCATGCGTTTTTTCAAGGCGGCCTTGTCCATATGCAGCCAAAACTTCAGGATCAAGGTGCCGTCGGCCGCGAGCGCTTTTTCAAACGCCCGCACGTCTTCCAGCGCCTGCTTGAACTTGCGCTTACCGATCTCGCCGCCGGCGAGGTCATGAACGGGGTTGTGATACCAGCTTCCGGCGAATAGTCCGATCTGGCCTTTCGGCGGCAAGTCGCGCCAATAGCGCCAGTATGCAGGCCGCTCCGCCTCTTCCGACGTGGGCGGGCCGTACGCATGGGTGATGATCCAGCGCGGATCCAACCACTCGGTTATGAGATTGAGAGACTCATTTTTACCCGCGAGCGCGGACCCCACGAAGAGGAGGATGACGGAGAAATCCTGCGATTTTAACCGATCCTGCAGCCCCAGAAGCTGCGTGCGGAGCGGCCCGGCGATCTTGTCGAAAGCGGCGCGGGTTAAATCGCGCGGCGGTTGCCCGCGCTTCGGCGATTTCGCGGTACGTCTAACCATCGTGCGCCGCCAGATCCCTGACCAGGATCTCGGCGAAAAGACGGTCGAACGAAGCCGCCGTCGCTTCGCTGAAAACCGGATCCTTTTCGCTGGAACAGGAGGCCGCGACTTGAGCCCAATCCTCCGGGTTCAACAGGTGGACCGCCGCGGGATACAGGTAAACTTCTTCCATCTCGATGTGATGACGCTCGCGCGCCGTGAACTTACGCAGGCGTTCGGCGAAACCGGCCAACGCTGCGGGATCCTTGCTGTCCAGATTTCGCGCGGCCGCCGAGACCGCGGCGAGTTCCTGATGAAGCTCCGCATGCTCCTCGAGCGCATTGAACAGCTTGTCGGTGCCGCGCACCATGTGGCGCCGCAAGGCCCCATAAACCGCGTCCTCGACGGGATGGTGCACTTTGCGCGGATAGTCGCGAAAGTATTTGAGGCCAAGCGAAATGATCGGCACGGCCCTTGCGTCGCCGCGCTCCAGCGCTTCCGTCTGCCGGTCCAACATGTCGAGGATGAGAGAAAAGTGAACGTGATCGCGGCGAAGGAGCGGAATACTCGGCGACATAGCGGCTACCTTTGGCTCAGGCGGCGAGATCAGCGTTGCCGCGATTTCCGGCTGACCGCGCGCGGGCTCTGCGTGACGTCCTTTGTCTCGGAATAGATCGGGTCGGCGCATTGACGGAAGTCAATTGGAGGCTCGAAAATGGGCCGCGGGCCCGCCTTAAGTTGCCGGGGATGACGCCCGCCGTTGAGATTGCTCCGATTTTACCCTGTGCATTTTAGAAAGCCTCCGTGCTTTAAATTGCAAGAAGCGGTCTGGCGGCACGGCGCATCTCGTCGTATTGATCTCGCCCGGTTGCCGCGCATCAATTAACGGCAATCACGCCACCTCTGCTAGGAAGTGTTATGAGCCGCCGCGCCGTTCTGTTCTGCATTCCATTGTTTGCCGCGCAGCCGTGCCTTGCCGCGGAAACGTTCCGGGATTGCAGCCAATGCCCCGAGATGACCGTCCTTCCGGCCGGGACCTTCAAGATGGGTTCACCCCAGGCCGAGCTCAGCGGCAATGAAAGCCCGCAGCATGCCGTGACCATCCGCAAGCCTTTCGCGGTCGGGATCTACAACATCACGTTCGACCAGTGGGACGCTTGCGTGATCGACGGCGGATGCGAGGGCAATTCGCCGTCGAGCCAAGAATGGGGCCGCGGCAACCGACCGGTCATCAATGTGAGCTGGTACGACGCGCAGCTTTACGTGAAGTGGCTGAACGAGCGGGTGAAAAGTTCCGTGCAAGGCGCGCTCGCCGCGGAAAGCGGCGCGACGGCCGCCGGGCCGTATCGCCTGCTGACGGAGGCGGAATGGGAGTACGCGGCCCGCGCCGGGACGACCACGGCGTATTACTGGGGCGAGGACCGCAAGAAGGGCATGGCCAATTGCGACGGCTGCGGCAGCGAGTGGGATAACAAACAGACCGCGCCGACCGGCTCCTTCCCGCCGAACCCGTTCGGCCTTTACGACATGGCCGGCAACGTCCTGCAGTGGACCGAGGATTGCTATCATGAGAACTACAACGGCGCGCCGACCGATGGATCGGCGTGGAAGGGACGCATCTGCGACGCGCGCATGATGAGGGGCGGCTCTTGGTTCAACAGCACATACTATATCCGCTCGTCGCAACGCTTCATCGTCTCGCCCCACTTCCGCGCCAACAACGCCGGGTTCAGGGTCGCGAAAACCCTGGAATAGCGCGCGCTCCTTCGGGATGCCTCGGGGCGCCTACGACGGCGGGGGCTTCGCGCCGTCCGCGAGCCACGCGGACCAAAACGCTTCTTCTTCGGCGATCACACCCGCGTCGTCCGGCGACATCGCCACGGTACTCGTAATCGGCTGGAACTGCCGGCCATGGATGCCGGCCATCATCGTGCCGTCCACGGCCTTCACGAAGAGATAGACTTCGGGGACGCGCAGGTGGCTATTGAAAAGAATGTAGCCTTTGTCGCCGATGATGAACGCGTTGACCGCGTGCTGGACGCCGTCCTTGGTAATGACCAAATCCGTGATCGGCAGCGGATGATCGCCGAAGCCGAGGCGCTCGGCGATGTCACCGCGCAGTTCGCTCTCGCCGCCCAAGGCGCGCGCCTTTTCGAACAGTGTTTTCAGGTCAACGCCCGGCTTCGACTGCGCCTGCGCCTGCGCGGACATCGGCGCGGATATGGACGAGATCAGAAGCGCGGCGACGAACAGAAGAAAACGCATGACTTATCCTTCGGCGGAAAAACGAGCCACATCTTAGGCGCGTCGCAGGAGAATCCGCCAGAGCCGCCATCGACGTGACAGTGCGTTCCCGGTCGTTTAGACCGGTGAAAGACGCAGGAAAAGGCCGCCGTCGGTGAGCAGATAGACGCAACCGTCGGGTCCGACGCCGACATCGCGTATGCGGTCGACGCCGCGCAGGACCTCTTCCTGCAGGACCTGCCGGTTGTCCTTGAGCACGATGCGGTAGAGCGAGCGGTATTTCATGGAGCCGACGAAGAGGTTTCCCTTCCAGCGCGGGAAGGCGTCGCCCTCATAGAAAGCCATGGCCGAAACCGCCGGTGACGGCGCCCAGCTCACGACCGGCTGTTCGACGCCCTCCATCTCGGGCATGGCTGCACGCGGAATGGAATCGTAGCGATGTCCCCAGGTCACGACAGGCCAGCCGTAGTTCGCGCCCTTCTTGATGATGTTCACTTCATCGCCGCCGCGCGCGCCGTTCTCGGATTCCCACAGCGTGCCCTTGGAATCGAAAGCGATACCCAGCGACTGGCGGTGGCCATAGCTCCACACCAGTTTGAGCGCGCCAGGAACGTTCACAAAGGGATTGTCGGCGGGGACCCCGCCGTCGTCGTGCATGCGCAGAATCTTGCCGTTGGGGTCGGAAAGATCAAGCGACGGCGCGTCTTCGGGTGGGCCCGCGTAGATATTCCCGGAGAAACCCAAGGTCATGAAGAGATAGCCATCGCGATCGAAAGCCATGCGCGCGGTACTGGCCTCGCCGGTCGGCGCCTCGAATAGAACCTGATGCTCGGTCCACCGGCTGTCCTTGATCTTGCCGCGCACGACGCGCATCACGAAACCGCGTCCCGCCGGATTATTGTCGGCGATGGTGAGATATATCCACCCGTTCTTCTCGTAGTCCGGATGCGGCGCGATGTTGAGGATACGCCGCCCGGGACCTTGCAGCGGCGCGCCGATGGGAATGCCCTCGACGGCTTGCGGCAGCAGCTTGCCCTTCTCGACGACGCGCAGCGTGCCCGCCGTCTCCGTAATCAGCGCGCGGCCGCCGGGCAGAAAGACAAAAGCGTAAGGCGCGGTGAACTGGGCGACAGTCTCGACGCGAAAGTCCGCGGCCTCGGTATGTTGCACGCCGGTCGGCACGGCTTGCACCGAGCGATCGACGACGAGGGTTGCGACGAAAACAGCGCGGATATAGGCGACGAGATCGTTGACCTGCGCGTCCGTGAAATCGAAGGCCTCCATCTTTGGATCGAATCCGCCGCGGATGGCTTTGACGATATCGGTATCGGTGCGCCCGTGAATCCAGTACTCGTCGCTCAACGACGGCCCTTCCGCGCCCACGGCGCGCACGCCGTGACAGCCCGCGCATCGCTCGTTGAAGGTTTTCGCGCCCGGCAAGGCCGCCGCCGGGTCAGGCTTCACCGTCGAGGGGGCGCGGACGACGGTGCGCACCGGCGCCGCGTCGGCTCCGACGGCCGCGGCGGCAAAGATGAACAGACCCGCGCCCGCAAGGCCGGCGATCCATCGCTTCATGCGCATATCCCCCATGACGGCCCCTATGGGGGCCAGGAGGGATGATAGCGTGCTTTGGCCGAAGCTGGCGCGGTCAAATCATCCGCGCAGGGGCCCTCGGGAGACGACCAGATGAAGTCAGGCGACTCTGGCTTCCGGCATCTCGTCGATCAGGAAGCCCTGGAAGTTGCGAATGCCGAACTCATGCGCGATCTCGAGCGCCACGGGATCGTCGACGCGGCTCATCACCATGGTGATGCCGCTGTCGAGCGCACCTTTGACGAAATCGCGGTGCGTGGCGGAGAAGTTCTTGAGATCGCCCTTCCAGTGCACCTTGGCGAAATTCGGCCCGACGAGATTGAGGTCGAGCGCGCCCATGGTGTCGGGGAATATCTGATCGACGGCGATCTTGCCACCGCGCGCGAAGATCAGGTCGCGCGCCTTTTTGAATTCCTCGAAATAGGTCGTGATCATCGGCTGCGGAATTTCGAAAGTGATGTTCTCGACCGAGATGTTTTTGATGGCCGCGTCGAAGGTCTGGGTCAGGATCGAGTGCACATTCAGATTGAGCGAGCACGGCACGCCGTTTTGCGGCAGGTGCGCGAGCGAGCGCAGCATGAGCTGATCGAGCATATGCGTGAGAGATTGGAACGCACGCTTCGAGCCGCGCATCTCCACGCCGGGGAAGAACTCTTTTCTCAGCAAATCAATGCTGACGTAGAACTCCCGCATGGCCGGCGCCATGGGCTGCAGTTCATTGCGCAGGAGAATGGTTTGCTGGCGCACGAATTTGTCGATGAACTCCTGTGGGCCCATGTCCTTGAAGGCCTTGGCCACGCCGCGGATGTCCTCTTCCGTCAGGCCGCGCACGCGCGACGCTTCGCGCACCGGTGCGCTGCGGCGCCGATCGGAAAGCGCTTCTTCCTCGGCTTCCTCGAACAGCGGCAGCGGTTCGATCGTTTCTTCGGCGGTTTCGGAGACGGCTTCGGGAGTGGGCGAGCCGGCCGTGGGATCGCCGTCGGTCCAGGCTACATGAAGCGCGCGGTTCAGCATCTTGTCGACGGACTCGACGGTCAGGCGCGTGAGAAAACGCTCGTAAGCGGGCGGGGCGACAAAGCCCGGCTTGCCGTCTACGTCCGGATAAATCGCGATGACGCTGCCGCTCCACTGATTTTTCTGGACGGCGAGTTCGACCGCCTGCACGGCTTTCTTCTGCTGAAGGGTTCCGAGGCGGGCGAACGAGGCCGCAAACGGCGCGATGATGAGGTCGTTTTCGCCCGCTCGAATATGAGCGACCTTGAAATTTGGGAGCGCCTGCGCGATGCCGCGCGGATCGAGCGCCTTGATGATCGATTGCCGGACATTCTCCTTTCCGAGGCCCCCCTGGATAAAGCCGGTGACTTTCGCGGCGTTGGCCGCGCGCACGGCCGCCGCGTCGTCATTGTCCAGGAGGAGAATGCAGCTGAGGTATTGAAGCGGCCCGCCCCAGCGCCCGGAGCGGAGATTGGTGAGGAACTCTAATCCCGAATTCGCGGCACGGTGCGCGCAGATAACGCAATCCACCGGTGTTTTTCTGTCCTGGAGCAGACGAAGCGCGAGGAGCGAGGAAGCCGCGACATAAACAGCGGGTGCGCCCTCAGACACCAGGAAACGCCGGAGCGCTTCACCGACATTCGGCTCGGAATCGATCACCAGGAAACGGGTTTGCGCGATAATCGTCTTCTGACGTTTCGGATCTGCGGACATGGAACCGGATTTCTCAGCGTTCTTGCTGGCCAACCGGCACGGCCTTTTGAGACCGCGCCCTGCAACGGGGAAGCACTATAGCGGTCCCGCCGCTCGAAACCAGGGCCCGATGATCCCTTGCGCACCACCGCTTTTCCCAAGCTTGCAGAAGCTCCGGTAGAAGAACCCTTCACGGCTTTACCGCCCCAATTGTTTGAGCGCGATCGACCCCTCATACCATCGGCACGGCGGCCGTTACTGACGGATGTCGGGTTCGACCAGCTGCTTCAAGTTGGCGAGGGAGTCCTGCCAGCCGAGATAACAGGCTTCCAGGGGAATCGCGTCGGGAATGCCTTCCTGCACGATATTGACCTCGGTTCCGACCATGACCTTCTTCAACGTCACGGTGACATGCATCTCGCCGGACATGTTGGGATCGTCGAAGCGGTCGGAATACCGCACGCGCTCGCCGGGAACGAGCTCGGTGTAGCTCCCGGTCCAGGCATGGCTGTCGCCGGTGGTGAAATTGCGGAAGGACATCTTGTACGCGCCGCCGACCTTCGCTTCGTGGGAATGCACGGTGCAGGCAAATCCATTGGGCGGGAGCCATTTCGCCTTTGCATCCGGCTCGATGAAGGCGCGGTACACCTTGTCGGGGGTCGTCGCCAAAACGCGGTGCAGGCGTACGGTACCTGGCATGGACTTCCCTTTCACAAACGGGACGATCAGACGTCAACGCCGCCGGGGCGTCATGGGTTCCGGCGGCTAGCCGACCGGCCGCGCATCGTAGCGATAGATCTTACCGCCCTTCATGACGAAGGTAACGCGGCGCAGCGCGGTGATGTCGGCCAGCGGATCGCCGTCCACGGCGATGATATCCGCCTGCAATCCGGCTTTGATCGCGCCGGTCACGCTTTCCAGTCCCAGCGCCTTGGCGTTGCGCGAGGTGGTGGAGACGATCGCGTTCATCGCCGGCCAGCCGTTCTGAACACGGAAGATCACTTCCTCGGCGTTGCGGCCCTCGGCGCCCGCGACCGCGTCGGAGCCGGTGAGAATGTTGAGCTTCGGCTCGGTGGTGAACATGGTTTTCCAGCGCAGCCCCTGGCCATTCACGAAGGTCTTCATGTTCACGAAGGCTTCCGGCGTGTAGTTGCCGATGCCGGTGTAGTTCTTTTCGTGGGCGATATAGTTCTGGGTGACGACACCGACGGTAGGTTCGAAGTTCACACCATTGTCGGCCATGAGCTTGAAAATCGGCGGAGTGGCGAGCGAGCCGTGCACGACTGTCGTGCATTTTCCGGCCACGACCCGCTGGATGGAATCGTCGCCATGCGCATGCACCCACACACGCAGGTTCTGCTTGCGCGCTTCATCGCAAACCGCCGCGACCACTTCGGCACTCAAGGTCGCGCCGCCGCCTTCGCGCGAGCTCTTGGACGCGAACATCTTGATGAGATCGGCGCCCTCGGCCTTGCGGGCGCGCACGAAGGTGCGCGCGTCATCCGGAGACATTTTCACGTCGTTGAAGGGCGTGCCCGAGGTCAGGAGACGCGGTCCGACGAGATCCCCGCCATTGATTTCCTTGCGCAGGAGAAGGTCGTCGGCCGAACCGATGCTCTGCACGGTGGTATAGCCTGCCATGAGGGTCTTCTTGAGGTTTTCGGCCCATTTGAGCCCCTGTTGCTCGCGCGGAATATTAGTCATGTCCGCGCGGCCTTCATCGTTGAAGTGCCAAGTGATGTGGACGTGATTGTCGATAAGGCCCGGCAACACGGCGGCCTTGGCGAGATCGATGGCCCAGGGGCCCTTGGCGCCGGTTTCCACCGAGACGATCTTGTCGCCTTGCACGGTCACGGTGGCGTCCTTGAGAGAAGCGCCGATGCCGTCGATCAATAGGCCCGCATGAATTCTGACTGGAGCCTCCGCGGCATAAACAGGCGCGGCGAAAAGCGAGACGGCGGCAACAACGAAAGAGAACTTCATGGGCACCCCTTCCTGCTGGAAGGGGCAACTCTAGCCTTCCCGCACGGCGCACGCCACGGCGGACCGAGCAGCCGCCGGATGCATTTTCATCGGCGAAACGATAGCATCGCCCCCATCGCCCCACCCCGTTCAAGGAGCGTCCTATGACGCCATGTGCCCTCTCGCGCCGCGCCGTCCTCGGCGGCACGCTCGCGCTCCCCCTCATGCCGTCCGCCTTCGCGGCGCCGGCGCCGGAGCCCATGCGGATCGTCATGACCGGCCAAGCGCTGCTACAGCACAACCTGAGCGCCGCGCAGTGGCCGGCCGCTTCGAGGTTTGCCGCCTTGTTCAAAGGCGCGGACATGGTGTTCACGGACCTCGAGACCGCGATCAAAGGGCCACGCTCGACCACCGCGATGCGCAACGATCAGTTCCTGCATGCCGCCGGTCCGGAGATCATCGACGTACTCACTCGCGCGGGCTTCGACACCTTCGCGACCTCCAATAATCACGCTTATGATTTCGCCGAGGGCGGGATTCTGGACGCGATTGCGGCCCTGGATGAACGCGGACTTACGCACGCCGGCACCGGGCCCGATCTGGCCTCCGCCGCGGCGCCGGCGTTGCGTCAGGCGCCGCGCGGCACGGCGGCGCTGGTCGCGGCGGCCGCCGGCGCCGTGGCCAAGGGCGGCATGGCCGGTCCAGCACACCCCGGCGTCAACGAGCTGCGCCGCGCCGAGAGCGGCGATCTGAATGAAGAAGACATGGAGCGTTACCTCGACGTCATCAAGAACGCATCCCAGAATGCAGATGTGGTGATCGCCTACCTGCATCAGCACTATTGGGAAAAGAACATGGCCGATACCCCGCCCTGGCATAAGGCGTTGGCCCATAGGGTCGTCGATGCCGGCGCGAGCATCTTCGTCTCGCACGGCCCGCCGCTGCTGCACGGCGTAGAGATCTATAAGGGCAAGGCGATCTTTTATGGCTTGGGCGGTTTCTTCTTCCAGACCATCACCAAGCCGGGTCATTATCCCGGCGACGTGTGGCAAAGCGTGGTGGCGGATTGCCGCTGCACCAAGGCAGGCGTCGCGAGCCTGGCCTTCACGCCGGTGCAGATGAACGATACAGGCCTCGGCGGCGTGAGCGACATGGAAACGCGCGGAATGCCGGACATCGCCGCCGGTGAGGCCGGAGCCAAAATCCTCGAACGGCTGGCCGCCATCTCGGCGCCTTACGGCACCAAGATGAGAATAACGAACGGGCGCGCTGAGTTGCTCCTCTCCTAATTAGATTTGAAGTTGGCCGTGAAGAAAGCGTGGCGAAACCGGAGCGGCGCGATTAGGGTGCCGCTCCCATGCCCACGCCCCTTCACATCCTTGAGCACACGTTTGGCTATCCGTCGTTTCGCGGGCAGCAAGCGGATGTGATCGACCACCTGGTCGCGGGCGGCAGCGCTTTTGTGCTCATGCCGACCGGCGGCGGCAAATCGCTATGCTACCAGATTCCGGCCCTGTGCCGGCCCGGCGTCGGGATCGTGATCTCGCCGCTGATCGCGCTGATGCAGGATCAAGTGGCGGCCCTGCGCCAGGTGGGCGTGCGGGCGGCCGCCATCAATTCGGCGGCCTCCTGGGACGAGGTGCGCACGGCGAAGGACAAGATGCGCGCGGGCGAGATCGATCTCGTGTACGTCGCGCCCGAACGCCTGATGATGGACGACTTCCTCGCGCTTCTACGCGAGACGCCCCTCGCGCTGTTCGCCATCGACGAGGCGCACTGTGTGTCGCAATGGGGGCATGACTTCCGGCCCGAATATATGCAGCTGGGCGCGCTGGCCGAGAAGTTTCCCGATGTGCCGCGCATCGCGTTGACCGCGACGGCGGACGCCCCGACGCGCCGCGACATCATCGAGCGTCTACGCCTCAAGGACGGCAAGGCCTTCGTCGCCGGTTTCGACCGGCCGAACATCGCCTACACCATCGTCGAGAAAGAGAACCCGCGCTCGCAGCTTCTCGGCTTCATCCGCCAGAACCATGCCGGCGACAGCGGCATCGTCTATTGCCTGTCACGCCGCAAGGTCGAAGAGACCGCGTCCTGGTTGAAGGCGGAAGGCTTCGACGCCCTTCCGTATCATGCGGGCCTCGGCGCGGACGTGCGCGCGGCCAATCAGACGCGCTTCCTGCGCGAGGAAAATATCGTGATGGTAGCCACTATCGCGTTTGGGATGGGCATCGACAAACCCAACGTGCGTTTCGTCGCGCATCTCGATCTGCCCAAGAACATCGAGGCCTATTATCAGGAAACGGGCCGCGCCGGACGCGACGGCCTTTCCGCCAACGCCTGGATGGCCTACGGGCTCCAGGACGTGGCGCAGCAGCGTAATTTCATCGAGTCCGGGGATACCTTCGACGAACAGAAGCGCGTGGAACGCCAGAAACTGAGCGCGCTTCTGGGCCTGTGCGAGGCCACACGCTGCCGCCGGCAGGTGATGCTGGAGTATTTCGGCGACGCCTGCGCGCCATGCAATAACTGCGATACCTGCCTGTCCCCGCCGCGCACCTTCGACGGCGCGACGGCGGCGCGGAAGGCGCTATCGTGCGTTTATCGCACCGGCCAGCGCTTCGGCGTGAACTATCTGATCGATGTGCTGCTCGGCGCCGACAATGATCGCATCACGCAGTTCGGCCATCGGACGCAGAGCACCTTCGGCATCGGGAAGGAATTCAACGCCGTGCAATGGCGCGGGATCTTCCGCCAGCTGGTGGCGGCGGGCCTCTTGTATGTCGATCTCGACAATCACGGCGGCCTCAGCATCACCGACCAGGGACGCGAGTTCCTGAAGAGCAAGGACGCGCTGGCGTTGCGCGAGCCGCGCGTCACGAAATCCGGCCGCGGCAAACGCGCGGCGGCACCCTCCGACGCGGTCGAGACCAAGGACGCCGGCCTGTTCGAAGCCTTGCGTGCGCAGCGTCTGGAACTCGCCAAGGAACAGGGCGTACCGCCCTATGTGATCTTCCACGACAAAACGCTGGCGGGCATGGCCAGCGTGAAGCCGCGCACGCTCGGCGAAATGGCGACGATCGGCGGCGTCGGCGACGCGAAGCTCGCCCGTTATGGAAAGACCTTCCTGGAAACGATCCGCCCGTTCCTCGAGAACTCCTGAGCGCCTTCCAGTTTCAGCAGCATGGCTTTCGTTTCGAGGCCGCCGGCGAAACCCGTGAGTTTTCCGTTGGAGCCGATGACCCGGTGGCACGGCGCGACGATGGAGATTGGATTGCGGCCGTTCGCCGCGCCAACGGCGCGTACGGTTTTTGGTTTCTTGATCGCGCGCGCGATCTCGGCATAACTGCGCGTCTCACCGAAAGGAATGGTGAGCAGCGCGCGCCAGACTTCCTTCTGGAAATCCGTGCCGTCGAAATCGAGGACGAGGTCGAACGTTTTGCGTTGGCCGGCGAAATATTCCTTAAGTTGGCCGACCGCCTTGCGCAGGATGGGATGACGTCCGTTCAACGCGCCCGGCTTCACGCGCACACGCGCAGGATTGTCTTTGGGCCACAAGACGGCGGCTAGGCCGTTTTCGGTGGCGATGAGCGTGAGCTCGCCCACCGGCGATTTCATTTTCGTGTAAACGGTATTCATCGGCGCACTCTAGCCTGACGGCCGCGCTTTCTTCTACATAGGTTGCACGGACTTTTTCCGAGGAGGTCTTTCATGCCCGTACCGAGCGTTCCGCGCACCAGCCCTTGGACGCATACCAAACAAGGCGGCATCGCCGACGACATCGATTTCGAGATCAAGGGCCAGGAGCTCCAATTCGTGGAGATCGAACTGGACCCGGACGAGAGCGCGATCTCGGAAGCCGGCGCCATGGTGTGGAAAGACGCGAGCGTCGTGATGTCCACCGTGTTCGGCGACGGCAGTGGCGGCGCCAATGACGGCTTCGCGGCGAAGCTGCTGGGCGCCGGCAAGCGTCTCATCACGGGGGAGAGCCTGTTCACCACCGTGTTCACCCACACCGGCCAAGGCAAGGCGCGCGTGGCTTTTGCCTCGCCGACGCCGGGCGCAATCCTGCCCTTGCGCCTCTCGGACTTTGGCGGCCGGCTTATTTGCCAGAAGGACAGCTTCCTCGCCGCGGCGAAGGGCGTGTCCATCGGCATCCATTTCCAGAAGAGAGTCCTGACCGGCCTGTTCGGCGGCGAAGGCTTCATCATGCAGAAACTGGAAGGCGACGGCTGGGTGTTCGTGCAGATGGGCGGCACCGTCGTCGAACGCGAACTGAAGCGCGGCGAGGAGCTGCATGTTGATACCGGCTGCCTCGCGGCGCTGACGCCGGACGTGGATTTCGACCTGGTGTCGGTTGGCGGCGTGAAGAGCATGGTGTTCGGCGGCGAGGGCGTGTTCTTCGCGCGCCTGCGCGGACCGGGCAAGGTGTGGATCCAGTCGCTGCCTTTCGCGCGCCTCGCGGGCCGCATGCTCGCGGCGGCGGGCGGCTATGGCGGGCAGAACCGCGGCGAAGGCTCGGTGCTCGGCGCGCTGGGCGATATCGTCGGCGGGAACCGCTAAAACTTCGCCGTCACATAGCCTTCCCGACTGATGGGCCAGGCGGGGTTCCAGGCGATTTCCCAGGCATGACCGTCGGGATCGGCGATATAACCGCGCAGCCCCCCATGAGGCGGCTGGTCCGCGGCGCGCAGGAGCGTCCCGCCATGTTCGGCGAGCCGGTCCAGCACCTGGGTCACCTGCAACGGGTCTGCGACATTGTGCGCGAGGGAATAGGCGCCCGGCGCAGATGACGCTTCTTGCTTCATGTCCTCTTCCAGCCTGGCCTTCAGCCATGTGCCGAGGACGAAGCCGTTCATCTGGTAGAAGACGATCTCGTCCGTATCGAGCACGGGCGTCCAACCGAAGCCGTTCACGTAGAAACGCTTGGAGCGCGCCAGACCGGCCACGCCCAGAGTGATGACCGAAATCTGGTGCTGCATTGTTAGGCCTTAAGTTCGCGGTACCAGGCTTCGAACGCGCGCGGATAGAAAACGTTGCTGAACAACGCCCAGGGGCCTACCGATTCCGAGAGCATGAAGGTGCGGCCCGCGTCTTCGGCGCTGATGCCCGCCTTGAAGGACTTGCGCGCGCCGGCTTCGACTTCGTTCAGCAGGGCGATGTAACGGTCGATCTCGCGGGCCTTGGCGAGCGACCCGTGGCCCGGCACGTAGAGCGTGTCCTTCGCCCGCTTGAGGCCGCGAACGGCGCCGACGAATTGCGACGGCGTGGTGTCGACATAGTTGGGGAACATGGCGTTCCATACCAGATCGCCGCAGAAGACAATGGATGGATCATCGAGTTCCACGGTGACATCGCTTTGAGTGTGACCGCCGCGCGGGATCACTTTTACGGTGCGTCCGCCGATGTCGATGCTGGTGGCCTGCGTGTTCGACAACAGGGCCGCGCCGTTGAGGGCGGTGGTCCGCGCCGGAAGCGCGCCCGGCGTCTTGGCGTCGCGGCCGATCACGATGTCGCGGGTGACGGCGGTGGAGTGCACGGCGCATTGCGCGCCGCCCGTCTGAAAACCGGAGATCCCGTTCGCGTGATCGCCGTGGTGATGCGTCAGCACGACATGGGTCGGGCGCATGCCGGTAAGCTCCATGCATTTGGCGGCGAGCCATTCAGCGCCGGCGGGGGCGTTGAAGCCTTCGACCGCCAGCACCGCATTCTTGCCGGCGATGAGGCCGCCGTTGGCCAGGGTCGTGCGGTCGCCGTTCAAAGGCTGTGAGATCACGGCCCAGACGCCGTCGGCGATTTTCTCCAGGGTCCCGAAGGGTTCGCGCGCGACAACCTGGCCTAAGGATTCGGCGGCCCAGACTTTGCGCGCGGCGGCCGGCATGACGGCGGCGGCGAGCGCGAGGTGACAAGCACAGGTGACGGTTTTTCCAAGGAACGTGCGGCGGTCGAGCGTCATGGAGGTCCCCCTTTTCCAGGCCACGCGAGCCTATACCGACACGCCCGACCGCGCGAGGGTGAGAAGGGCTCCCGCGCGCGGAGCGAAGCTTCCAGGCGGCCGCGCCGCCGGCGTAACAAGGTGCCCAGGCCCTTCCAAAGCCAGTGTTATTCCGCCGTCGGGCGCGGCATAGTGGATTTATGACATCCTTGCGCTTCACTGCTGTCGCCGCGGCCGTTGGCGCCGCGCTTCTGTGCGGGCCGGCATGCGAATCAGCGCACGCGGCCGACGACGACATCGCGGTGGATCTTGCGTTGGTGATGGCCGTGGACGTTTCGCTCAGCATCGATGAGAAGGAAGCGGCCATTCAGCGCAACGGCTATATCCACGCGCTGAAAGACAAACGCGTGACCGAGGCCATCCGTTCCGGGCCGATCGGCAAGATCGCGATCACCTATGTCGAATGGTCGAGTGTTTATCACCAGGTCCAGGTGGTGCCTTGGCATGTGATCTCGGACGCGAAATCGGCCGCGGCCTTCGCCGATGAGATCTCCAAAGCGCCCGTGAAACCCGGCAGCACGACATCCATCAGCGCCGGCCTCGACTTCTCGGTGAAGCTGTTCGACAAGAGCGGCTACGACGCGAGCCGCCGGGTGATCGACATTTCCGGCGACGGCTATAGCGACTATGGCCGCCCGGTGAAGGACGCGCGCGACGACGCCGTGAAAAAGGGCGTCACCATCAACGGCCTTGCGATGATGTTCGAGCGGCCGAAGTGGAAACAGGAAGTCCCCGAGGACCTGGACCGCTATTACAACGAGCAGGTCATCGGCGGGCCGGGCGCGTTTTTCGTGACCGTTCGCACACCCAACGACTTCAGCCAGTCATTGCTGCATAAGCTTGTGTTGGAGATCGCCGCCGCCCCGCGGCTCACCGGCCGCGATATGTCGCTGCCGGCGGAGTAGCGCAGGGACTTAGACGTCGAGGTTGCGGACCTTCAGCGCGTTTTCCTGGATGAAGTCGCGGCGGTGCTCGACCACATCGCCCATGAGGGTCGAGAAGACTTCGTTGGCTTCGTCGCCGTGACTGACCTTTACCTGGAGCAGCGTGCGCACGTTCGGATCGAGCGTGGTTTCCCACAGCTGGCCCGGGTTCATTTCACCGAGACCCTTGTAGCGCTGGATCGACACGCCTTTGCGTCCGTGCGCGAGCACCGATTGCAGCAACGTCACCGGTCCGCTGATCTGGACTTCGTCGTCCTTGTACCTGAGGACAGCGTCGCGGGTGTAAGCGGTCTGCAATTCGGACGCCAGGCTGTCCAAGTGACGGGCTTCTGCCGACTGGAGCGTGCGGGCATCGAGGGTGTGCGTCTCGGTCACGCCGCGCAGGGTGCGGGTGAATTTGAGGCCGCCGCCGGGCGCCGCTTCGCCATGCCAGCCCTTCTCGTATTCGGTCTCGAGATGATCGAGGCGCTTGGCCACATAATCCGCGGTCTGCTGCGCGAGGTCCTGCTTGGACAGCACATCGAGATTGAAGGCGCCGGCGATGGCGCACTGTTCGACGATGCGCGAGGGCAAGGAACGCGACAGCATCTCGAGGCTGTTCTTGGTGTCGCGCGCACGGTGGACGAGGCGCTTCAGGTCCTCCCCACCAATTTGTCCGCCGCCCGCGGCCAGCACGGCATTGGCAAGACCCGCAGCGATGAGATGCTCTTCCATCGCATGGTCGTTCTTCAAATAGACTTCCGACTGGCCCTTTTTCGCCTTGTAGAGCGGTGGCTGCGCGATGAGCAGATGGCCGTTCTCGATGATCTGCGGCATCTGGCGATAGAAGAAGGTGAGCAGAAGCGTCCGGATGTGGCTGCCGTCCACGTCGGCGTCCGTCATGATGATGATCTTGTGATAGCGCAGCTTGGCGATATTGAACTCTTCCGGTCCAATCCCCGTGCCGAGCGCCGTGACCAGCGTGCCGATTTCGGCCGAGGACAGCATCTTGTCGAAGCGCGCGCGCTCGACGTT